>NZ_JAVESS010000014.1 GCF_034006445.1 Desulfovibrio sp.
CAACCTTGTCCAGTTCATTCACAATGATCTGGCCGTTTTCTTCAAACTGTACTGTAAGATCGTCAATGGTTTCGTTCAAAATGCATTCTCCCTGCAGGGGCTTGTGACCGCTCGCCTGACCGAGCAATATTATCCGGCATAGTCTGCCAGCAGACCACGTATATCTTCAGGAAGCTGCGGCGGGGTCAGTACCATTTCCGCCGGGCCGGGGCCGTATTTGCTGGCGACAATCGCTCCAGCCGCAGACAGCGCCATCAACCGTTCGGTCATGGTGAGTTCCAGTCCGGCAGCCAGTTTGTTGCCAAGTATGGTCAGAACATTTTCACTCAAGCTCAGCGGACTCACTGTACTGAATTTCATGGGCCGCCTCCTCTACTTTTGTTGTAGAATGCTACATTTTTCGCCCCGGCATCGCAAGGGGCCAGCCCATTACTGCCGCAGCAGCATGAGCGCATAGCGCTCCACAGGGGCAAAATCGTCCGTAAGGGGCGGCGTGTCAAAAACCAGCGGGCCTTCAAGGCGGGTTGCCAGCATGGCGGCCATGCCCGCGTCGGCGTTTGCGCCCGCCTCTTCTGCCCGTGCCTTTTCCCCGGCTGTGCCCGTCCTTTTTTCAGGAAAAGCCACAACCATGAGGTTTTGCACCTCGCCCAGCCTGTCGGGGCGGGACACGCAATACACCTGCACCTCTGCAAAGGCCGAGGACAATGCCCCGTAGATGCCCTGAAACAATCGTCCGTCCTCGCCGTTCACAGCGGAAATGACGTTCATGAGCAGCGCGCCCCCCGGTGCAACGGCCCGCCGCAAGGCCCGCGCGGCTTCCACCGTGCCCATCTGGAAGGGAACCGCATAGTGCGAGTTGAACACGTCCACAAAAACCAGGTCATACTGCCCCTGCTGCCGGTTCAAAAAGGCCCTGGCGTCCTCGTGCTGCACCGTAAGGCGTGCGTCGTCCTTGAGGTCGAACCAGCGGCGGGCGGTTGCAGTCATGGCCGGGTCGATTTCCACCACGGTCATGCGCACCTCGTCGGGCGCTGCCAAGGCCGACTTGCCCGCCAGAATCCACTTGGGCACGGAATAGCCGCCCCCGCCAAGCATGAGCACAGAACGGGCCTGGGGCACAAAGCGCGGGCCAAGGGCATAAAACCGCGTGTACTGAAAATAGAGTTCCGCCGGGTCATCCAGGTACATGCCCGACTGGCTGTAGCCGGGGTCAGTGGCCATGAGCCGCACGGCGCGCCCGCCCTCGCCCCAGTCCATGCCCTCATAGACGCGGATGCTGTTATAGGGGCTTTCCACAAGCCGCACCCCTCCCCTGTTCTCCTGCCAGGTTCCGTACATGCCGTTCATGACGGCCCCAATCAGGCACAGGGCCAGCAGGGCAGCGCGCACCTTGCCGCCGCGCGCCGCATTGCACAGCGAAAGCGCCATCATGCACACGGCCACGCCCCAGAGAATGCTGGCGCTGCCGAAAAAGGAAATGAGCACAAAGCCGCCCAGAAAGGTGCCCAGAATGCTGCCCGCCGTGGAAAGCGCGTACAGCCGCCCCACCGTGGCCCCGGCAGTGTCGACGCTGCCGATGCGCAGGCGGATGGCATAGGGGCTTATGGCCCCGAAAAAGAGGGCAGGCAGGGCAAAAATACCCACAGCGGCGGCCACGGCGGCCACGTACAGATTGCCGATGCCCTCTGTGACCCACTGGCCCACCAGCGAATGACACAGGGCCGTAAGCGCGCAGCCAAGTCCGGCTCCGGCCAGGGCCAGGGCCAGCCCACGGCGCGACAGATGCCTGTCGGCCATGCGTCCGCCCGCCCACGCTCCCAGAGCGAGACAGGCCAGCACCACGCCTATAAGACTTGTCCACACAATGGCCGAGGTGCCCACATAGGGGGCCAGCACACGCGCGCCCACCATTTCCAGCACCATCACCAGCGCGCCGCTAAAAAAAACCGTCAGTTCCAGCATGGCGTTCCTTTTTGGGGTCCAGCCCCTGGCGGTTGGGGCGAAGCTCCGGCAGCGCGGCACAAGCCGCGCATCAATCGCTTCCCCACAGTCATACATCCAGCGCAGATCACCAATGAACACGCGCTGTTTCAAAGTATATACATGCCCGGCATTGCCACCCGCAAAATAACATAGGCAGCGCGAACGGCAGTGCCTGTGAACCGGCAGCGCCAGCCAGCGCGCGCAACTGCCGCGACTGCTGCGACTGCCGCGACTGCCGCGACTGCCGGAGCTGCCAGTCCCGGCTGATTGCAAAATATCCTGAACAGCGGAGCCAGCCCTGACATATCCTGTATTGCGGGCGACGGGCTCCCCTATTCTTCGCGCCTGGCGGCAAAAAAACCGCGCAGCAGTTCCGCGCATTCAGCCCCGCGCACGCCGCCCATATGCCAGAGGCTGTGGTTGGCGCTCTGCGCGTCAAAATATTCGGCACGCGAGACAACGGCCCCGGCCAGCGAATCCGCCGCCCCGTAAACCACTCCGGCCAGGCGGGCATGGAGGCAGGCCGCAGCGCACATGGCGCAGGGCTCAAGGGTGACCACCAGCACGCAGCCGCCAAGCCGGTAATTGCCAAAAACGCGCCCTGCCTGGCGCAGAGCCAGGATTTCGGCATGGGCCGTGGGATCGTGCAGGCCCACAGGGGCGTTGCCCGCTTCCGCCAGCACTGTGCCGTCGGGGGCCGCGATAACCGCGCCCACGGGGATTTCTCCGGCAGCGGCGGCCAGTCGGGCACGCTCAAGCGCACGCCCCATGAGGCTCTCCCAGCTATGCCCCGGCGGCGCGGGGGGCACAGGCCCGGCTGGCGCAAAAACGCGAACTCCCCCATTTCCGGAGGCAGGGCCGCCGGAATGGGGGAAGAAAAGGTCTGATGCCTGCCGCTTCATGCAGCGTCCTAAAGAATAACTATTTTGCGCAGATGACTGGCCACTTCTTCAGGCGTGTCGCACACGGTGATGAGCCGGTCAATTTCCTTTTCCCTGATAAAGCCGCGCGCGGCCATGTTCTTGCGCAGCCATTCCACCATGCCGCTCCAGAAGCTGGAATCGTACAGCACAATGGGGAAGGCGCGCGTACGCCCGGTCTGGGCCAGCACAAAGGCTTCGGAAAGCTCGTCAATGGTGCCCATGCCGCCGGGCATGACCACATAGGCCATGGCATACTTGACGAACATGAATTTGCGGATGAAAAAATAGCGGAAATTGCAGCGGGTTTTCACATACTGGTTGCAACCCTGCTCATGCGGCAGATGGATGTGCAGCCCGATGGATTCGCCGCCCGCGTCAAAAGCGCCCTTGTTGGCCGCTTCCATAACGCCGGGGCCGCCGCCGGTGATGATGCCGAAACCGGCTTCGACCAGCAGACGCGAAATTTTTTCAGCGTCCTTATATTCCTGCGTGTCCGGCGTGCTGCGGGCCGAACCGAAGATGGATATGCAGTTGACCTTGAGAGCGTTGAGGGTGTCCAGAGCTTCCACCATTTCGGCCATGATGCGGAAGGTACGCCAGGATTCGGTGGTGACGGAAGCAAGATCGTCCACAATATTTTGTTGCAGTTCAGGCATGGATTCTCCTTAGGGTATCTCCCGTTACTCCCGAAAAAACAAACGCAAAAAAACATCAGCAGCGGCAGGCTGCCGCAGCTTTGTCGGCCTTCCGGGCGGAAGCGCGTAAATGGGCCGGGGGCCTGCTGCCGCCCGGCGAACCAGAGTAACAGTATATGTGGGCGGCGCGGTAAAGGCAATGCACTGCCCAATGCACGTGGAAAACCGGAGCAAAGCCGCGCCGGACGGCGCAGGCTTGACGCTGCGCGCCTCAAGCGGCTATGGAAAAAAGTCCCCAACGCGACCTGCGGCCAACGCATGGCCGCACACACTGCGTTTTACGCGCCGCGCCCTGTACTGCACCGGGTTTTGCGGCGGTGGGGCACGTCAGACGGAAAACAGCAGCCTGCCTGCCCTCCGCCACGACGGACTTTGCGGCTGCTTCTGGCCGTTACTTATTATCGGAGGCCACGATGAAGGTTCAACTTCTGGGTGCGGCTCAAACCGTGACCGGCTCCTGCTACATGATTGAGGCCTGCGGCAAAAGATTCTGCATCGACTGCGGCATGCACCAGGGCAACAAGGCCATTGAGGCGCGTAACCGGGAAACTGAAGTCTACCGTCCCACTGATATTGACTTCGTCCTCATCACCCACGCCCATATCGACCATTCCGGCCTGCTGCCAAAGCTGGTGCGCGAAGGGTTTGAAAACCCCGTATACTGCACCAAGGCCACAAGCGAGCTTCTGGACCTCATGCTGCAGGACAGCGCCCATATCCAGGAAATGGAAGCCCTGTGGGAAGCCAAAAAATACATGCGGCGCGGGCTTAAAAATCCCCCCGCAGCCCTGTACACCGTGGCAGACGCGCAAAAAGCCGTCACCCTCTTTTCTGCGGTGGACTACCACAAGACCTTTGAACCCGCCCCCGGCATCACGGTCACCTATTATGACGCCGGGCACATCCTCGGTTCCGGCTCCCTGCGCATTGAAGCCGCCGAAAACGGCAAGACAACCAGCCTCATCTTTTCGGGCGACATCGGCCGCCCGCAGTCTCTTATCGTGCGCAGCCCCGAAAATCCGCCCCAGGCCGACTATGTGTTTATGGAGTCCACCTACGGCGACCGCGACCACAAGGATGAAGACCTCAGCGATCAGGAACTGGCCGACGCCATCGCCTACAGCTACGGCAAGGGCGAAAAGGTCATCATTCCCGCCTTTGCCGTGGAACGCACCCAGGAGGTGCTGTACTGTCTGCATGTGCTCAACAAAAAGGGCCTGTTGCCCGCCGACATGCCCGTGTACGTGGACAGCCCCCTGGCCATCCGCGCCACCGAAGTCTTTGAGCGCAACCGCGAGCTTTTTGACGACGCCGCTCAAAAAATGCTCAATAACGGCGACAATCCCTTCTCCCTGCCCAACCTGCGCTACACCCTGTCCGTGACGGAATCGCAGGCCATCAACGACTACAAGGGCCCGGCCATCGTCATCTCGGCCAGCGGCATGTGCAACGCGGGTCGTATACGCCACCACCTGCGCCACAATATCTGGAAGCCCGGCGCAAGCATCGTCTTTGTGGGCTATCAGGCCGTGGGCACGCCAGGCCGCAAGATTGTTGAAAAAGCCAAAAAAATAACGCTGTTCGGTGAAGATATGGACGTAGCCGCCCGTATTTTCACCATCAACGGTTTTTCGGGCCATGCCGGGCAAAGCCAGCTTCTGGAATGGCTGGCCCCCCTGGTGCACAACTGCGCGCAGGTGGTGCTCACCCACGGTGAATCCAAGGCTCAGGAAGTCCTGGCCAGGCTTATACATGAGCGCTTTGCCGTCACGCCCCACATAGCTTCCTACCTTGAGGAAATGACCCTGGTCGGCTGCGAGGTTGCCGAAACCATCACGCACGAGACCAAGGCCCACCCCAAGGTGGACTGGAATTTCCTCACCGACGAAGTGGAACGCAAGTGGGGCATGTTCAAGGGCAAGCTGGCCGATGTGGAAGCCCGCCCCTGGGTGGAACAGACCGATTTGCACGAAGCTCTGGAAAAAATGGACTACGCCCTCACGCGCCTTATCTCGCGCATGTAGGCATACGGGAGGATCATGCGCATCATATCAGGCCGCCTCGGCGGCCGGACTCTTAAAACTGTGGAAGGCGAGGGCTACCGCCCCGCCATGAGCAAAACCCGCGAGGCCCTCTTTTCCATGCTCGCCGCCCGTGGGCTTGTCTGGTCCACGGCGCGGGTGCTGGATCTTTTCGCGGGCAGCGGCAGTCTGGCCTTTGAGGCCATCAGCCGTGGCGCGCCCCATGCCCTGCTGGTTGAAAACTCCGTGCAGGCCATGCGCTGCCTTCAGGCCAATGTGGAAACGCTGGGCGTGCAGGCCGAAACGGGCCTCATAAAGGACGACGTGCTCAAGGTGCTCAGGCGGCCGCCGCAACAGCCCTATAACCTGGTTTTTATGGATCCGCCCTACCGCAAAAAGCTGGCCGAACCGGCCCTGCGGCTGCTGGCGGCCCACCGCTGGCTTACGCCCGGAGCCTTTGTCACTGCGGAGATTGAAAAAGAGGCAAGCTTTGCCGTACCTTCCGGTTTCACCCTGGAAACTGACAGACTGCTGGGCCAAACCCGCGTCTGCATCTGGATAGCGCCATGAAAATAGCCATGTATCCCGGCACGTTCGACCCGATGACCAACGGGCACCTCAGCCTCATCCGCCGGGGCTGCGAGGTTTTTGACCAGCTCATCGTGGCGGTGGCCGACAATACGCCCAAACGCCCCCTTTTCAGCCATGAAGAACGTGTGGACATGGCCCGTGTGGCGCTCAAGGACGAACCCAAGGTCATTGTGGAACCCTTTTCGGGCCTCACGGTGGAGTACGCCGCCCAGCGCGGGGCCTGTGTTCTGTTGCGCGGGCTGCGCGCCGTCTCGGACTTTGAATACGAGTTCCAGCTGGCCCTCATGAACCGCCGCCTGCAGCGCCATATCCAGACGGTCTTTCTCATGACCGACTACCAGTGGCTGTTCATCAGCTCCACCATCGTCAAGGCGGCGGCCAGCCACGGAGCGGACATCAAGGGTCTTGTGCCCGAAAACGTGCGGCTGGCGCTTATGGAAAAATACGAAAAAGGCGAGGTTGCCCAGGCCACCCCCTGTCTTGCCCCGCCCCACAGCGGCTTTCGCACCTCGTAACCGCCGGATGAAATCCATGCGGAACACGCATACCAACAGCGGGGCGGCACAGGCTGCCCCGCTGCCTGTCATCTGCCTTGCGGGGCCCACAGGCTCCGGCAAGACGGCCGCCGCCCTGGCCATGGCCGACGCTTTGAACGGCGAGGTCATCAATGCGGACTCCCGGCAGGTCTATGCGGATTTTCCCTGCATAACGGCGCAGCCCACGCCCGAAGAACGCGCCCACTGCCCGCACCACCTCTACGGCTTTTTGCCCACAGCGCAAAAAATCAGCGCGGGCCGCTGGGCTGACCAGGCCACGGCCCTTGCCCGCGACATCCTCGCCAGGGGCAAGACGCCCCTCCTGGTGGGCGGTACGGGGCTGTACTTTCACACCCTGCTGCACGGCACGGCCCAGATTCCTCCTGTGAACCCGGCCCTGACCCTGGCCCTCACCGACCGCATGGAAGCCGACGGCGCGGCACGTATGCACGCCGAACTGGCCCAGGTGGACCCGGAATACGCCGCCCGCATCCATCCCAATGACCGCCAGCGCATCGTGCGCGCCCTTGAAGTGCGCCAGGCCACGGGCAAACCCTTCACCTGGTGGCACAAAAACGCCATGAGCCCCCCGCCCTGCACCGGGCCGCTGCTGGTGCTGGATGCCCCCCTGGCCTGGCTGGAACCCCGCCTGGCCCGCCGCCTGGACATGATGCTCGACGCAGGGGCCATGGACGAGGCCCGCGCCGCCCTTGAACACTGCGACGACGACGGCGCGCCCGGCTGGTCCGGTATCGGCTGCGCCGAAGCCCTGGCCTTTCTGCGCGGCCGCCTGAATTTCGAAGAATGCCGCTCGCTCTGGCTGCGTAACACACGCGCCTACGCCAAGCGGCAGCTCACCTGGTTTCGCGCCCGCAAGCAGGCCCTCTGGCTGCCGCCGGAAGATGTGGACGGCGTGGTTACAGCCGCGCGCAGCGGCTGGGCGCGGTTAGAAGGGTAGTATGTTGGAATACTTTGTGGGGGAGGGACCGCCTATCCTGCTCCCGCGCGGCTGAAAAGCCCGTTGTGGAATACTTTGTGGGGGAGGGACCCTTTTGAAAAAGGGTCCCCTCCCCCACACCCCCTCCCCCTAAAACTTTTATGATATTCCGGGCGGGTACCGTGGGAGTTCTGAACTGAAATGGGGGGGGGCAGAACCAGGGTACTCCTGACGGCGCACCAGCACGACAACTGGCGGCGACCCAGTTACTGGAATGCTTCCAGCCGCTTTTGCTTATCAGACTGCCAAACGCAGACAGGCGGCCCGCTCTAAAGCGGGCCGCCTGAAATTTACGTACCTTGCGCACAAAAAGCTGTACGGCAACCCTGTGCGCCTACAGCGCGGCTTCCGACTTGCTCAGTGTCAGAAATTCGTGCTGGTCGGGATCATAGTATTCCATTTCGCCGGATTCGATATGGTAAAGCCAGCCATGGATATGCAGGGTGCCATTTTCCACCTTTTCCCTGACGTAAGGATAGGTGAGCAGGTTTTCAATCTGAAAGACAATGGAGAGCTTTTCCGTCAGACGCAACAGCCTGTCCTTGTCGGAATCTTTGCCAAGCGCCAGCAGGGCGAGTTCCTTGGCCTTCTTGCCAAGCGAAAGCCACTTCTTGGTGTGGATGAGCTGGTCACCGCTGATTTCCTTGTACAGGGCCTCTATGGCCCCGCAGTACGTATGCCCGCAGATGATGATTTCTGAAATATCCAGGGTGGTGACGGCGTATTCTATGCCGGAGGCCATAGCGTGATAGTCTTCGTCCGGCTTGTGGGGAGCCACAAAATTGCCCACGTTGCGCAGCACGAAAAGCTGGCCGGGAGGAGCATTGGTTATGAGCGAGGGGATAACTCTGGAGTCGGCGCAGCCAATAAAGAGCGCCTTGGGATGCTGGCCGCTTCTGACAAGTTCCAGAAGCTCGGTTTCGTTCTTTTTAAAATAGTTTTTTTGAAACAGTTCATTGCCCTGCAACAGGCTTTCAACACTCTTCATCAACGATCCTCCGTTATCGGTCAGGAGCTGCCGGCTCCATAGCCATATCCACCACAGGCGGAAGTAAAATCACACGCGCCCTCCCGAAAGACCATGTCCGGGACGGACGGCGGGCATCGGCCTGCGGGCAATTTCGTGTAATACCCAATCCCTTTGGGGGTAGAGCATCTCGCAGTGCAGGTCAAGTTCCGCCAGCCGCCCCCGCCCCCCTGCCGTGAGCGGCCACGCCAGGCAGGCCTGACACCATAAAAATAATTATAATTTACAATATACTATCACAGCCCGCCAGGACTGGTGAAATTTTTGCTTTGCCCCCAGATGCTCCCGCAGGTCTTCTTTTTTATCACGTGCTGGCCCGGTGTAAGGGATTTTTTTGCCCCTGCAAAAAAAATTTCAAAAAACTCGCAGCCATGTGCCCTTGTGCGCAAGCTGACCGCTTTTTCGCCTTAAGGCTTTGATTTGGTTTTTATTGGCGAAACGAATTTAATGAAAATTTTCCCAATCACCTTGTTTTTCCAAGCATGAGAAGCCATTCCAAGATTGACCCCTCCTTGACGTGTCTCGCAGCCTGCGATACCGTTGCAATATCTGCGTGTTTGCCCCCCGCAGGGATCGGCGGGGCCGGAGGATCCCGTCGCCAGGCGGCGGGTTATGGGGTAATGTCTGAATGCAAAAGGACAAGCACATGAGGAACGGCACATCACTGCTTCTGCTGGCGGCTATCGCCCTGGCTGGCGCGGCGTGTCTTACGGCGCTGGGGGCTGGTACGGCAAATGCCGCAGCTCTGGAGCCAACAGACAGCGGCGCGCCATCGGCCATAGTCATGTTTCCGGTCGGCGACAAGCCCAATCCCAAGGGCGCGGCCATGAAACCTGCGGTTTTCAATCACCTTAATCACGAAAAAAAGATTGAAAACTGCGAGACCTGTCACCACACGGGTGATCCGGTGGCCTGTAGCACCTGTCACACCGTGGAAGGCAAGGCCGAGGGCAATTTCATCACCCTTGAGCGTGCCATGCACGCCACCAACATCGCCAAGCGCGCCAAGGGCAACACTCCCGTCAGCTGCGTGAGCTGTCACGAACAGCAAACCAAGGAAAGGCGCGAATGCGCGGGCTGTCATGCCATTGTCACGCCCAAGCGCGACTCGGCATGGTGCGCCACATGCCACAATGTTACGCCGTCCATGACGCCGGAACAAATGCAGAAGGGCATCAACGGAACCCTTTTGCCCGGCGACAATGAAGCTCTGGCAGCCGAAACCGTGCTGGCCCAGAAGCCCGTTACGCCTGTTTCTCCCATGCTGGCCCCCCTCAAGGTGGTCATCGACTCTCTGGCCGACAAGTACGAGGGAAGCAACTTCACCCATCGCCGTCACCTGACCTCCCTCATTGAAGGGATCAAGGACGACAAGCTGGCCCAGGCTTTCCACAATCAGCCTGAACTTCTGTGTGCGACCTGCCACCACAGGAGCCCGCTCTCTCTCACGCCGCCCAAGTGCGGCAGTTGCCATGCCAAGGAAATCGACAAGGTCAATCCTGGCCGTCCCAACCTCATGGCCGCCTACCATCTGCAGTGCATGGGTTGCCATAAGGGCATGAACGTCGCGCGTCCCAGAGATACCGACTGCACCACCTGCCATAAGGCCGCGCCCAAGAGCGCCGACTAGCATGGAGTAAGAATATGAAACGCAGAACATTTCTGACCATTCTGGGAAGCGCGGGCGTGGTCTCGGCCCTTGGCACTGCCAAGGTAGCCCAGGCTGGCCCCCACACCTTCCCATATTATGCTGACAGTTACGGAGTGCTGCACGACACTACCCGCTGCATCGGCTGCCGCAAGTGCGAAGAGGCCTGCAACAAGGTCAACCACCTGCCCAAGCCCAAAAAGCCCTTCAGCGACCTCACCGTGTGCGACACCACCCGCCGTACCAGTGAATACCAGTGGACCGTGGTGAACAAGTACAAGGTCAACGGCAAGGACGTGTTCCGCAAGTTGCAGTGCTTCCACTGCAACGACCCGGCCTGCGCCTCGGCCTGTTTTGCCAAGTGCTTCTCCAAGCACCCCAACGGCGCTGTGCACTACGACGGCTCGCAGTGCGTGGGCTGCCGCTATTGCATGATAGCGTGCCCCTTCTACGTGCCCGGCTTCCAGTACGACGAAGCCTTTGATCCCCTGGTGCAAAAATGCACCTTCTGTGAGCCCCTGCTCCAGGAAGGCAAGCTGCCCGGCTGTGTGCAGGCCTGTCCCAAGGACGCCCTCACCTTCGGCCGCCGCAGTGACCTCCTCCGCGTGGCCCGTGCCCGCATGGCCGACAATCCCGGCAAGTACGTCAACTACATCTACGGCGAAACCGACGCCGGTGGTACCGCATGGATGGTTCTGAGCCCCGCTGTGGGCCAGGCCGCTGCCGCCATTCCGGCGGACGACGCGCCGCTGGCTGGCGACGAACTGAAACAGCTTGGCCTCAACACCCACCTCGGCAACCGCCCCATGGGTGAACTGACCTACGGCGCGCTGGGCGCGGTGCCCATGATCGTGGCCTTCTGGCCTGTGCTCTTCGGCGGTGCGTATGCCATCAGCAAGCGCCGCGAAGCCATGTACAAGGCTGAAAAGGACGAAAAGATCAAGGAAGCCCACGAAGACGTGGCCGCCGCCGTTGACGCCGCTGTGCGCAAGATTGAGGAAACCCAGGGGCCGGGTGCTGCCGACACGGCTCGCCGCGCCATGACCGAGGCCCTCAAGGCCCGGGAAACGGAGTGCAAGTGTCACGGGGAGGATAAGTAAATGTCGCACCACAGCATAGTCATTCCTACCAAGGACAAGCTGTTCAATCTTGGCGAGTTCTTCAGACCGACGCCGGGCAACATCATTACGGCCATCATCCTGTCGGTGGGCCTGGTAATCACCATTATCCGTTTTACCATGGGCATTGGCTCGGTCACCAACCTGAGCAACACCCAGCCCTGGGGCCTGTGGATCGGCTTTGACCTTTTGTGCGGCGTGTCGCTCGCGGCTGGCGGCTACTTTACCACCGTGGCCTGCTACGTCATGGGCATGAAGCAGTTCCATTCGGCAGTACGCCCCGCCGTCACCACGGCCTTTCTCGGTTATGCCTTCGTGGTTGTGGCCCTTCTGTACGACCTGGGCCATCCGCTGCGTCTGCCCTTCATGTTCTTCTTCCCCGGCACCACTTCGGTTCTCTTTGAAGTGGGCCTGTGCGTGGCCACCTACGTTACGGTGCTGCTCATCGAGTTCTCCGTGGCGCCTATGGAATGGCTGTCGTCCAAGTTCACCTTCCTGCTCAAGTGGCGCAAGGTCGTGGTGCAGGCCACCATCTTGCTCACCATCTTTGGCGTGACGCTGTCCACCCTGCACCAGTCCTCGCTGGGCGCGCTGTACCTCATTGCGCCTGAAAAGCTGCATCCTTTGTGGTACTCGCCCTTCATGCCCATGTTCTTCTTCGTCAGCTCCATGGCTGCCGGATCTTCCATGGTCATTTTTGAAGGCATGTTCGCCCACAAGGGTCTGCACCACTACATGGACGAAACCCATTTGCGTGAAGCCGACGGCGTCATTTTCAGCTTTGCGCGCGCGGCTTCCTTCATCCTGTTTGCCTACTTCATGCTCAAGGTCATTGACATGCTTGTGCAGGCGAACCTGCCCTACGTCTTCTCCGGCTATGGCGCCTGGTGGCTTGTGGAAATACTGGGCTTCGTGCTGCTGCCCGCCCTGCTCTACGCCAAGGGCGCGCGTGAACGCAACGTGACCCTGTGCCGTATTGCCTCGGTCAACGCGGTGCTCGGCATTGTCCTGAACCGTTTCAACGTGTCCATGATTGCCTTCAACTACAATCTGCCCTCAGCGGAACGCTACTTCCCCAGCATCTGGGAATTCTGCATTTCCATCTTTGTGGTGACGATGATTGTTACCGTGTACCGCTTTATCGTCTACCACATGCCGGTGCTGTACGAACACCCCGACTTCAGGGATGAGCACTAGTAGTCAATCCGAAAGAGGAGAATACTATGGAATTCCATACTTTTTACGATTACTTCCTCTATACGAAGAGCTGGGCGTACGTCATGATGTTCGTGGTGCTCCCTCTCTATGTAGTGTACTGGAACTTTGTGCTGTTTCCCCGCAAAAAGGGGCGTAACGGCGAGTCCAAAGGGCACTAGGCCATAACTGGTCTGAATCTGCCTGAAATTCGCAGGGGGCGGCGTCGCAAGCGTCGTCCCCTGTCATTTGGCAAGGCTTTTGCCCCATGCGGCGCAGGCGCGTTTTTTTTGAAGGCCGCTTTTGCTGCGCCCGCCCTTTGCCGGTACTGGCCTCTGCCAGCGCATCCTGCCCCTGAAAAAGAGGGCATGCTTCAGCGCCGCAACGGCCATGCCTAAACCTTTGCAATGCCCGGCCTGGGGGAGAGCCCGCTCTCACAGCACAGAGGCACATTGAGAACAATTACAGAGCGCATTGCGCCTTACGAAGGCTTGCGCTATAGTTGGCTGCGTAGAGTGGCTTCGGCGCGTTTGCCATAACGCATTTATGCAGCCATGAGCGGGGGGTTGACGTGCGAAGATTTTATCAAGAAAGCTGGCAGGGAATTCCATTCACATCCTTTTCGCATATCTCCTTTTTCCATTTGGCGGAGCCCAAGTTTTACGCCGTATTTTATGAAGAGCTCTTTCGCCGGTTCAAGGATTGGGACGATTTGCCCGCCGTCTGGCGCACCAACAAGCGCAAGGACGCCCGCTGGCTTATCGGGCAGTTGCGTGACCAGCTCGCCAGGGAAACCCAGCAGCGCACCGAGCCTGTGCGCGTGCTTTCCATCGGCAGTGGCGTCGGCTATATGGAAAAAATCCTTCTTGAAGAGCTGCCCGACCTGGAGCTGCACGTCAACGAGCCCAGCACCGTGGGCATGAAGTGGCTGCGGGAGGTCATCCCCAACGAGCGTATCTATATCGGCCTGCCGCCGGCTTGCCTGCCGCCGGACGTTCACTATGACATGATATATTTGTCCACAGTGGACTACGGCATTCCCACGAGCGAATTCACCCATCTGCTTCAGGAACTGCGCGCGCAGCTTACGCCCGGGGGCGAAATCATCCTGCTCTCCGCCTCGCTGCTGGAAGAGGATTCCTTTATCGGAAGCTTCGTCAATGCCATCAAGATTTTCATACGCGGCATTCTGCATTACCTTGGCATACGGCGTCAGCAGTTCTGGGGCTGGCGGCGCACGCGCGATGAATACCGCCAGATATTCAAGCAGGCCGGGATGACGGAAGTGAAGGACGGCTGGCTGCAGGACGGCTTTGAAACGTACTGGATTCGCGGGCGTTAGAGCATTTACACTTTTTCAAAGTTAATCTGCTCCAGGGCGCTGTCACGTTGAAATGCCTTGAGGATTGTTAACGCACAAGGCCGCGCGATAATCGCGCGGCCTTGTGCGTTTTATGTACTCTCACGGCATGTGCCGGGGTCTTCTTCTTTATGAAGCGCGGCGGCTCAGTCTGCCCACACGCCTCCGTCCCACTGGCAGCAGCGTCCTGACGAACGCGCCAGATAATCTGCCGGGCTATTCAGGGTTGGCTTCGCGCACAAAAACATTGTACGCCTGACGGCTGCCCACGGCGGCATTATTGAGTTCCTCCCGCACGGGGTTGTAAAAACCCTCGTCCAGCCCTTTTGCAAGCGCCTCTTTAAACTCGGCGGCCTGCTTGAGAAACTCGCGGTAGGTACGCTCCACATCCGGCGCAGCGGGAAAAGGAGGGCGTCCGGCATCGGCAAGGCTGGCCTCGAGCCTGGTCTTCACCTGCTCCAGGGCCTCACGGTCGGGTTTTTGCGCAGTGAGCAGACCGGCCGTTCGTGAAAACAGCCCAAAAACCTTTCTGGCTTCCAGTATCTGCCGTTTGAGCGGATGCCCGTAGAGCAGCACTTCTTCCACAGATGCGGCCCTGGCTTCCACCGTGCCCATGTAGCCGCTGCGGGCAGCGGAAAAGCGATCATAGGTCTTCTCGATGTTGGCTGCCAGAGTTTTGCCCTTGACGCCGTCGTCACGAATGCTCTGGTCCTTCACATAGCGTTCAAGGGAACGGTAGTCGGCGCGCATGCTGTCGAGGCTCTGGCGCATGTCTTCCACCCACTGCGCCATGGCGCGGGACTCGTCTTCGCTGAACATCCCCTTCGGGGCCGCAAGGCGCGCGGCCAGAGGCTTGCCGTCGCCGCCATCCGGGCGCGGGGCCAGCATCCATTCGTGCAGGTAGTAGCGCACGTTGCCCATCATCACATCGGCCTGGGTATAGTACGGGTTGGCAAGGGTACTGGCCGCCGTATTATAGAAAGCCACCAGGGCGTCGGCCGCATCAAGCTGCTCCTTTGTGGGCGGCGGCCCCAGTTCCTGGGGCGCGCTGCCAGCATCTGCCACGACGTTGGCCTCTGCGGCGGGAGCGGGCTGCGCCTGCTCCGTTTTTGCGGAAGACGCGGGGGCCTCTTCCTTGCTGCCGGAATCGCAGGCAGCCAGACACAGCACTCCAAGGCATGCAAGCCAGATGTAGAGTTTTTTCATCATAGTGTGTTTCGTCCCGGACGCCCCCACCCAAGTGGCGCGGAGATCCGGTTATTGTTGTGTGCTGTTGGGATTAAGGAAGCAGCGCCGCCAAAAGAAATACATCAGCGTTTCCTTACTGCGCCGCGCGGGCCTTTATCCAGTCATTGAGCCCGGTAAGATCCGTGCCCCAGGGATAGAGAGATTCCGAGGCCGGTTTGATGTCCGGGCCAACGCCGTAAAAAAGCGTGCCCACTTCTTGTGCCGCCTCGTGATCCGTGGGGGCGTCGCCCACCATGAGCACGTCCTCCGGAGCCATGGGCAGCGCGGCCACAATCTGGGCCAGCAGCTTGGCCTTGGCCGGAGGCGAACCGTGAATGGACACGAAATACTGCTCCAGATTGCGCTCGCGCAGCACCGCCTGCACTTCCTCAAGGGGCGCGCCGGAGCACACATAGAGGGGCAACTTGCCCTTCCAGGTGTCCAGAACCTCCTGAATGCCGGGGATAAGCGGACAACGGCGCACTTCGTCCAGGGCGTATTCCGCAAACAGACGGCCCAGTCGTTCGGACTCTTCATCCGAAATTTCGCGGCCCAGCACCTCGTTGTAAAACCACTGGAACTTCTTGTAACGGCTCACGCCGCCATGCCGCGTGTGGTACATCACAAAACGGTCCTGGGCTTCCTGCCCGTGGGGCGCGGCAATACGCGCGAAGGCCCGTGTTTTCACGGGCACGCTGTCCAGTATGACGCCGTCGCAGTCAAAAACAATGCATTGCAAAGCCATAACTATCCTTTTGCGGCCTGGGTCGCCGATCCGCCAACGCTTGCGTCGTTACTGCCACGCATGCCGATGACCTTGGCGGGCACGCCGCCGACAATGGCGAAGGGAGCCACGTTACGGGTGACCACAGCCCCCGCGCCCACCACCGCGCCGCGCCCAATGCGCACGTCGGGCGTAATGACGCAGTTGGCCCCGATCCACACGTCTTCTTCAATAACAATCACGCCGGGCACATGCCCCTGGTGCATGATGGGCACGTCCTGCCGGGCTATGCAGTGGTTGGCCGCCCGTATGACCGTGCCCGGCCCCACAGCCGTATGGCTGCCTATTTCAATGCGTCCGGCGTCGGCCCCCACATGCACGAAAGGCGAAAGGGCCACGCTGTCATGCAGCACAAGCGTACCGTCCGTGGCGGTGATAAAGCAGCCGCGCCCAAGACGCACATTGTCGCCAAGCGTCATGCCCCTGCACCCCGCAAGGCTCAGCCCTGTGCCGAAGCGCACCGAGCCGCAGCGGGCAAACATCCAGCGCCAGCCAGCCAGACGCAGGGCCAGACCCACGGGGGTGGGGATCCAGCCCAGCAGCGCCACCCACAATTCTTCGAGCGCGGCCCCAAGCCGACGACGCCAGCCCGGCGCGCCATGGGCAGGTGGCGGCGTGCTCCCGCCGGGCCCAGCCTGCGCGGCTGTGCTTGCCGAAGAAACAGGAGCGGAAGAAACAGGAGCGGAAGGCGCAGCCGACCCATTGGCCGACCCCGCCTCCGCACCCTGCCCCATGCCTGATTTTTCAGACACAGCCATTTACTTGCTGTATGCCTTCATAAGATCGTCACCTTCCATCAGGCGCGTCACGCGGGCCAGATCTTCGGGCGTGTCCACGCTCCAGCTGCGGCAGTCGGTGGGAACCATACGCACCTTTTCGCCGTATTCGAGGATGCGCATCATGTCCACGGATTCATAGATTTCCAGGGGGCTTTCTTCCATTTCATTGAAGCGCAGCAAATAGTCGCGGCGGAAGGGAATGATGCAGACCTGCTTGCGCATGGGCACCTTGTCCGAGCCCTTTTTGCGCGAGGGGATGGGTTCGCGCGAGAAGTACAGGGCGTCGTTAAAGCGGTCCACCACCACCTTGACTTCATTGGGATCTTCAAATTCCTCAAGGGTGTCCATATCGGCCATGAGGTTGGTCACGTTGATGCTGGGGTCTGTGAGCATGGGGGCAATGGCGGCGTCGATCATTTCCGGGCGCACCATGGGTTCGTCGCCCTGCACCATCACCACGATGTCGGCCTTTTTGCCCGTGGCGGCCTCAATCTTGAGCAGGGCTTCGGCCGTGCGCGTCGAGCAGCGCACGTGATGGTCGCCGGTCATGACGCAGTCCAGGCCCGCACCCTTGCAGTAATTTTCAATGATATCATCGCAGGTGGCCACATAGGTGGCGGAAAGGGTTTTGCTCATGGCCGTACGAAAGGCCACATGCCCGACCATGGGCACGTTGTGGATGAGGGCCAGGGGCTTGCCGGGATAACGGCTGGACCCCATACGCGCGGGAATGATGGCAATGATGTTCATGCAACGGCTCCTTGTGTCCGTATAAAATTTTCAGATCCAGGCTCTGGTTCCGAAACCCGGCGGGGCGAGCTTGCGCCCCGACAATGGCGGATTTTCGCGAACCTCAATTCTTTGCCAGAAACATTTTTTGCAGCGTCGTCAGCGCAGGCACGGTGCTGACACTACCGCCGCACGCGGGCTGCGATGCCGGGAACGGGCATGTCACAGCAAGCGGCGCTCCAGAACGTTTTATGCTGAAACCGGTCACATCCCCTGCTGCCGCACAAAGGGGCGGCACGCCGCAACGTGGCGTGGATTCAGCCGCAAATCGCATTTCGTCAGAATGACAACGTGAAATGCAGCGCCTTTCAGCGACACTTCGCTCTAGTCGTCGGTTGCCACGAGATAGCCGCCCTCGGCGGACAGTTCGGGATGGATTTCCTTATGTTCTTCTTCCATCACGCGCAGCACGCCCTGGCCCAGATCCACGGTCAGCGGCGGCACAAGCTTGCGCCCCACCTTGGGCATGAAGGCGTAGGGGGTCACCTGGTAGTGGCCGCTGTTGGGGTCGTTCTGGTAATTGATGACCAGTTCCTTGCCCAGCATTTCGCCTATCATCTTGAAGAGGTCGCTGACCCGCATGGGCTGGTTGCCGGAGATGATGATGTTCTGGTTCTCAAACTCCGGGGCGAGCACGGCCAGGGTGGCGGCGCTGGCGTCATCCACATGCACGTATTCACGCAGGGCCGTGGGCGCGCCGTAGTAGGTGATGCCGCCCGTGGTGAGCGCTTCGTAAACAAAGCGATTGATGGCGTTGCGCCTGTCCGACCGGGGGCCGTACAGCGAACCGTAGCGTAAAATGGTGTACGGCAGGTTGTGCATGGCCTGGTAGTTTTCAATATACACTTCGCAGGACTGCTTGCTGCAGCGGTAAAAACCGCCAGACTTGCCGTACACGTAAAGGGAACTGGCGAAGACGTAGCGCTTGACGGCCGCCTTGCGGCAGGCTTCAAGAACCATGACGTTGCCGACCACGTTAATGCGCGCCGTGTCCACCGGGCGGTTATTGGCCTCGCCAATATCCGCGATGCCCGCGTAGTTGAAGACCATGTCAGCGCCGTCCACAGCTTTGTACACGGTCTCCTCTTCAAGGATGTTGCCCGTGAGCATGGTCTGGTCGGGTCGCAACCAGGGCGAGGGATGCAGGTCTACAATGGTGACGTTATGTCCGGCCTCGGAAAGCTTGTCGCAAATATGCGAACCCAGGAATCCGGAACCGCCAAAAACAGTTATTTTCACAATGATTCTCCCTGGAGAATTTTCTTGATCAAACGCGCGTCCGCAGTGCTGCGCGACGCAGGGGGGCAAATCGGCCCTGTGACGGGCCTGCTGCCGCGTTATCCGGCGGCAGACTTATTTAGCATTTTCGCATTGAGAATATTTATTCTCAATGCTTCCAAGACGCTCGCTCCGGCGCGTAACCGCGCAAATAAATTGCGCTTACGCCTCTGCGGCGGGCGTCTGCTCCCGCATCCGCCAGAGCAATTTCAAGCGGCAGCCGTTAGGCGACGAAGAAGCCTTACGGATGGCAACAGCATCGCTAGAGAAATTGCTCTAGGGGCGTTCAGCCGCGCCCCAAAGAAAGACGGAATCAATGCCATAGGCGATAAAACGGCTGCCCGCCGCCACCTGACGCGCCAGTTCCGCCGGGTCGGGCTGCACGATATGCAAGCCCATGCGGGCCTTGTGCCGCGCGCAGGCGTCCACGATGCGCGCCATGGCCGCCTTGAAGTCCGGATGGTCAAACTGCCCCGTAAGGCCCATGGAGCCGGAAAGGTCGTACGGCCCGACCATGATGGCGTCCAGACGCGGGTGCGTCAGTATGGCGTCCAGATTTTCCACAGCGCGGATATGCTCTATCTGCGCCACAAGAAAGAGCTCCGGGGCACGATGGGTGCGGTAGTCGTCAAAGTTTTTGCCAAACACGTTGGCCCGGCAAAAGCCTACGCCCCTGTATTCCTGCGCGGTCTCGCCCTTGGCCCGCCACGTGTCCTGACCGGGATACACGGCCCAGTCAATGGCGCGGTCAAGCTGCTCGCGGCTTTCTATCATGGGAAAGATCAGCCCCTGGGCTCCAGCCTCAAGGGCGGACTTTATCTGGGTTTTGCTGGCTTCGGGCAGGCGGGCGAAGGGGGCTGCGCCGCCGCATTCAATGGCCCGGAAAATGTCCGGCAGGCCGGTGCGCCCAAAGGAGCCATGCTCCATATCCACGGCTACCCAGTCATACCCGGCGCGGGCCATAAGCTCGGCCACGTCCGTGGAGGGCAGTTGCAGCCATGTGCCTACCGTGGCTTTGTCCGCTGCCAGAAGCTTGCGTATGTCATGTACGGTCATATCAAGCGGCATACCGCCGCAGGGTTGAGGTTACATATAAAGGATCACTATACGCCCAGGCGCGACAGCACGCAATACGGCCCAGAGCGGCATGCCCGCAACAGATGTTTGCATGTGTGCCGTGAAGATGTATGTTTGTCGGGTAGATTCTCTCCTTCCGTCCACTCACGTCCCTTGCCCTTCCCAGGAGGATACAATGCCCCTCGACGCAAATATATATACGGAAATTACGTCTCTTGACGATGCCCTTGACAAGCTGTTCAAAGCCCTGGATGCGGCGCGGGAATCCAGCGGGCAGGAGCAACTGCCGCAGGCCATGGCCTGCCCCACAGGTCAGGCCGAAGGCAGCGTGCTGTGCGCGCCAGTGATCGCCGCCCGCCCCTTTCCGCCCTTTGCTCTCGCCGCGGCCAGCGGCTATGCCCTCAAGGCAGCCGACACCTACGCGGCAACCGACGAGGCCCCGGCCACGCTTCAGGAAGGCAAAACCTGCTTTGCCGTAAGCTCCGGCGACGCCCTGCCCCCATCCTGCGACGCCATTGCCCTGTCAGCCCATGCCGCTGTGGACGGCAAGGGCGGGGTCAGCATCACGGCACCCATGCTGCCGTGGCTGCACGTTCGGCGCGTTGGTTCGGACATTGCCGCAGAAGAAGCCCTTTTTTGCCGCAACCATATTCTCCGGCCCAGCGACATCGGCGCGCTTCTGGCGGCGGGTGTGAACGAGGTGCAGGTGTGGGACAGGCTTGAGGTCTTTCTGGCCACCGTGGGCGGCAACTATCGTTCGGCAATCACTGCTGACGGGGCTGCCACGGGGACAGGCACGGGCACAGGCACGGGCACAGGCACGGGCACAGGCACGGGCGCCGCAGATGGAACGCCTGGCGCCGCGCCGGGCACCGCCACGGGTGCCGCGAGTACCCCAACGTCCGGCACAGCCACGGGCGCGACGCCAGATACCCGTCTGCCAGATACCCGCCTGGTGGACGGCATCAGCCCCGCTCTGGCAGCCCGGACACAAGCGCTGGACTGCCGCGCCCACCTTGCCGCGCCCCTTGCCGCTACGGCAGAGGCCCTACGGGATTTTTTTCAAAAATCCCTGGCGGCTGGCGGACATGCACTCTTGCTGTGCGTAGCCGATGAAGCGGCGCTGGCCGTTGTGCGCAGTTTTTTTGAAGCCGAGGGGCAGATTGTGTCGCCCAATGTGGGCCTGCTGCCCGGCGCACCGGCCATGACCGCCGTTTATGAAGGCAGGCCGATATTCTGCCTGCCCCCCAGCCCTGCCGGATCGCTGAGCGCCTTCTCGGCTCTGGTGTCGCCGACCCTTTTGCTGATGTCGCGTCGCCCCATCGGGCAATACGTCAGCGCTCAGTCCGGCGCGCCCACCGAATGCTGCGAACTTACAGCGGAACTGGCCGCCAGCCTGCCCGCCTATCCCGGTCTTGACGTCTTCTCCCCCCTGGCCCTGGCCAGAGTGGGCGAAAAAACCGTGGCCCTGCCCCTGCGCCTTGGCGAAGGGTACAAAACCACAGTCCGTACCCAGGGCTTTGCCCACATTTCCGCCAACGGCAAGGGCGCGCCCCTGGGCAGCAGGATTCGCGCGCAGCCTCTCCGCCCGGTCGAAACGCTGTATTCGACGCTTTTTTGCGCTGGCGGTAGGGACATGGTTCTGGATCTTATGGCGGACGCCCTGCTGCGTGAACCGCATCCCGTACATGCGATTTCCGTGGGAGCCGACGCGGGCGACGCGCTTGAGGCCCTGAAGAACAGTCATTGCCATGCGGCTGTGCTCCATATGGCTGATGACGACAAGGGCGAATTCAATTTTGGCTTTGTGCAGCGCCACTGGCCCCAGGGCAAGGTAATTTTTGTAAACCTGGCAATCCGGCAGGTGGGGCTTGTGGTTCCCGCCGGCAACCCGCGCGGGCTCAAAAGCATTGCCGACATCAGGGACAAAAAGCTGCGCTGCGTCAACCGCCTGGCTGGCTCCAGCACGCGCCTGCAGTTCGACGCGCTTTTACGCCATGCCGGGCTGACTCCCCAGGATGTTTCTGGTTATGAGACCGAGGCGGAAAGCCAGCTTGCCGTCGCCGCCGCCGTTCTCACGGGCAAGGCGGACTGCGGCCCCGGCGTTGCCGCTGCGGCCAGCGCCATGGGCCTGGATTTTGTTCCTCTGGGCGGCGAACGCTGGGATCTTGTGATCCCCGAGGCATTTCTTGATGACCCGCGAGTTATCAGCGTACAATCCCTTTTGCAACAAACCGAATTCAAAAAGCGTATCGACGCCCTGGGCGGCTATGAGACCACTTTGACAGGCCAAAAACTTGAGCTTGGCGTTCGCCTTGGAGCGTGATACTAAAAAAGCCCCACCGTCGGCAAACGGAGGGGCTGGGTATGGAGCGGACTGCGGCAGATCAGTCCGATCCTGGAGGAAGATGGGCAATTTCACGGCATAGGGCGTAACGAGTTTGTGTAGATTCTCGCCAAACGCTGGCGGGAACTCATAACCGGCGCCACCGAGAGCAGAAGACCCAGCGAAGGCGTCTGCTCGATGAAGTTGCAAAAGTCTTCCACATCTGACTCCTGGACTCCCAAGTCCAGGAGTTTTTGTTTTACGCCCAGGCTGAAAAGCCAGTTTTCAACGGCCTTGGCCGCTGCAGTGGCTTCTTCAGGCTCACCTTTCAATCCGGGAGCCAGGGGTTCAAGCACATGGGCCAGCACGTCGGGCTTGGCGGCATAGCATTCACCGATGACGGCGGGCAGCAACATGGCCAGCGCCAGACCGTGCGGAATTTTCTTGAAGCGGCTCAGCGGGTGTTCAAGCGCGTGCGCCATGTGCAAAAGGCTGTTGTCAAAAACCACACCGGCCTGAAGCGCCGCCAGACACAGGCCATAACGGGCCTTGAGATTGTGCGGTTCGGCCAGCACTGTTGGCAGCCACCTGTGCACCAGCCCGACAGTCTCGCGCGCCAGGGTTACGGCCAGCGGACCTGCCACTGTGGTGGTTGCGGCCTCCACTACCCTGCACAGCGCATCTATGGACACATAGCGGCTTTGCTCTGCCGAAAGCCCCGTCATGAGAGCGGGATCGTCAATGGCATAGCGCGGGTAGCTGCAATCATGACCAACAATGGATCTGTGGTTGCGCCCGGCCACGGTAACCACCGCAAATCGGTTTACTTCACTGCCCGTGCCGTGGGTGAGGTTGACGGCAACTAACGGAAGGGCCTTTTGGGGCGTGAAGCGAAAGCAAAAAAGATCTTCGGCGCTTTTACCGGGGTTGGCCAGCAACACAGCCGCCCCCTTGCCACAGTCCAGGGGACTTCCGCCGCCTATGGCAAGCACGGCTCCGGCATTGACAGCCCGGCCAAGGGCGGCGGCGTCATTGATGGTATCCGTGGTCGGGTTGGGCATGACCCTGTTGTACAGAGCCAGTACAATGCCTTGCCGCTGCGCTGCGGCCTCGGCTTTATCCCACGCGCCCGAAGCGCGGTAGGCATGCCCGCCGCAAACGCAGAGCACTGATGTAACGCCCTCGTTTTTCAAATTTCCCAGGATGCCGTCAATCTTGTCTATTGCGCCTACGCCAATATATGCCGTTGTTTTAACACGTATTTCACGAACAGTGTCATAGTCGCAGCAGTTATCCCACACGGTTGCCTCCTGCGATCACGCCGGACGTTTTATTGCGCTGCAGTAACGTAGAATGAATAAAACATTAGGTCAAGAACCTGCGCAATTTTTCACATAAATTTTGCAATAATTTTCTTCTTGATAAAAATGTCGGAGCACAGTAAAAAAAACTTTTTGTGAAATTTTCAACTAACAATTTCCCTTAAAAACCGGCCCCTTCGACAAATACTCTTCATGCTGCTTTTCAAGGCATGGTCTAACGACACGTTTTTAACGCCACAAGGCCCGGATCGCTAACGCGATCCGGGCCTTGGTTTTTGGAGCGTTCATGGCCTGCAAGCAGGCCATGAACGCCAGAATAGCTCATCGTGGAGTTCGCCCGTCAGCATGTGCCAACGACCGTTGGGCGTGATCACATGCCACGCATGCCTGCACACGGCAGTTGAAGCCTCGCCTGCCGCAGGTAAAGCCCGCATCCGTCGCATATGCCCCTTACCCCTTGAGAACCTGCATTCTCGCGGAGCATGCCCTCTTGAAAGGCCCTGCGCGCAAGGCGCGCTGCCCCAAGGTTATTTCGGCACCGCCAGAATAACCTGTGAAGCCTTTACGATGGCCGTGATTTTTTTGCCGGGAGCCAGGCCAAGGTTGGCGAGGCTGCCCATGGTGACGATGGACGCAATGGATTTGCCGCTGGGCAGATCAATCAGCACTTCGGCATTGACCGCGCCGGGCGTCACCTTGCTCACCGTTCCCGCAAACTGGTTGCGGGTGGACAAAAGGTAATTTTCGGCATCGTTCATGAGCAGCACAAAGCTGGCCTTGATCAGGGCGATGGCTTCCACGCCGGGCTTGAGACCCAGCTTTTTGGTGCTGACCTGGGTAATGGAAGCAACAATGCTCAATCCACCCTCAACGGACAATTCCACTTCATCATTGACGGCTCCGGAATGTACAGCCGCGACCTTACCCTTGAAAACATTTCTTGCGCTGGTTTGCATATAAATATCCTTATGCCGGGTATCCCCCGGCTGGTAAACGCGAAAACTTTTTTTTCGCATACAACAAGTCTACAACAAGACAATACACCGTGCCACCCATGCACGCTGTATGCATAAAAGAGCAACAACATCTGAAATAACAGAAAGTTACTCATACACGCACAAGAAAGGCAAGCATGCCTGCACATTTTCCAATAACAAAGGGGCCGGTATTCAAGACCGGCCCCTTTGTCAGAAAGCGCTTTTAACACCGCTCTGGAGCAGACAATTTTGGGAATCTCGCACTGCCTTGGAGCAGATTACCTTTGAGAATGTACATTCTCAAAGTTTAAGATACGCTCGCTTCGGTGCTTAACCGTGCAGATAAACTGCGCTTACACCTCTGCGGCGGGCGGATGCACTGATTAAAGAGCTTCCTGGAAACGCGTAGTTCTTTCGTTTGGCAAGGCGCGAACTTTTTTTGAAGCAGGAGTGGACTCTTCCGTCCTCGACTGTTTCAAAAAAAGTGAAGCAACGCCGCCAAACGGAATAAATCAGCGTTTCCCTAGATATCTTCCGTCACCCAGTCCACAACCTCTGCCATACGCTTGAGGGTATAGCGGTTCTGCGGGCTTCTGTAGGCAAGATCGTCCAGGTTGCCGTCAAGGCGGTAGATGCGCCAATCCCCTTCAGGAAGGGAACCGCGGGCCACGGCGTAATCCACGGCCGCGCGGGCGGCTCCGGGCGAGCAGAACAGCTCGAATTCACTGACGCCGGGGTCAAGCACCACTTCGGAGCCGCTGGCAATGTCCACAATATAGTTGCCGGGGGCGACAACATAGACAAAGGGGCAAGGCTCAGCAGGCGGCAGGGGCTCGTTTTCGGCCACAGTCGCGGGCTTTTTGCAGGCCAGGAGGGGCAGAGCCAGTAACGCTACCAGCAAAAGACGTACGTACATTGTCTTCCTCAATATGTGGGTTCCTGGAACCCGGCAGAGCCTGTTCGGCCCGTTGTCTGAGCGGTTCTGTTCCCGTTTTCGGCAATTCCGGCAATCAGCGCCGGGATGCCGCCATGGCCTGAAGCCTGCGAATGCGTTCTTCCAGCGGCGGATGCGTGCTGAAGAGATTGGCCATGCTGCTGTGGGCAAACATGGGCGACACTATGAACATCTGCTCTGTACTGGGATTGCCCTCGCGCATGGGTATGCGCCCGCTGGCCGCGCCGAGTTTGGCCAGAGCGCCAGCCAGCGCCAGGGGCTGACCGCAAAGTTCTGCCCCCGTGTCGTCAGCCAGGTATTCCCGCGAGCGCGAAATGGCCATCTGCACAAGACCGGCCGCCATAGGGGCCAGCAAAGCCATGGCCAGCGCCGCGATGGGATTGACCCCGCCGCCCTCGCCGTCACGGTTGCCGCCGCCGAATATGGCCGTGAACTGAAAAATGTTGGCCATGGTCACAATGGCAGAGGCCATGACCCCGGCGATGGTCTGAATGAGAATGTCGCGGTTGACGATGTGCCCCATCTCATGGGCCACCACGCCGCGCAGCTCTTCTGGCGACAGAAGGCGCAAAATGCCTTCGGTCACGGCCACCACCGCGTGTTCGGGATCGCGCCCGGTGGCAAAGGCATTGGGGGCCTCTTCGGGCACGACACAGACGCGGGGCTTGGGCACATTGGCGTTGTGAGCAAGTTCTTCAACAATTTTATGTAAATACGGAGCTTCTTCCGGGGCAAGCTCACGCGCACGGTACATGGAAAGCACAATTTTGTCCGAGTACCAGTAGCTGCCCACGTTCATGAGCAGGGCCATGCCAAAGGCTATGACAATGCCCGTGCGCCCGCCAAGCAGGCCGCCAAGCACTATGATAATGCCCGAAAGCAAACCCAGAAGAAGAACTGTCTTGATCTGGCTGGTCATGCGTACTCCTCTATATGCGAATATTGCGCGTCGTTAAAACCTCGCAAGATGATATAAGCATTGGCCTGCGGCTGGCAAGAAGGCTTTTCCCTGTGTGCGTCAGCCGCTTTTCCCGCATCCAGCCCGCACGGCAAGCCCGCTCGCACCATTGCAAGGGGGCTGTCGCTGCAAGCGCTCCACTACGCGGCGGGGCGCTGGCGTGCCTGCCACCACAGCTGAAAGACCAGCAGGGTCCACAAGGGTTTGCGCAAATCGGCCCTGCCGGAGATGTGCTCGTCCATAAGGGCGCGCACGGTGGCAGGGTTAAAGATGCCCTGGGCCTTGAGGCTGTCCGGGCTGAGCAGGTCTTCCATGAGGGGGCGCATGCGCCCGCGCAGCCACTCCGCCACGGGGATCTGAAATCCCCTCTTGTTGCGGTGCAGGATTTCCTTGGGCAACAGCCCCGCAAAGGCCCGTTTGAGCAACCATTTGCGCTTGAATCCGTGCAGTTTGCGATCCACGGGCAGGCGCGCGGCGAATTCGGCCACGTCCTTGTCCAGAAAAGGCGCGCGCACTTCAAGGCTGTGCAGCATGGAGCAGCGATCCACCTTGACCAGGATGTCGTCCAGCATGAACTGATGCGCGTAGACATAGAACGCGCGCGCCAGAGGCGTGGCCGCATTGTAGGGCTGCCAGTGTTCAAACTGCTCGCGTGTGGGCGCAAAAAGGCGCTCCGGCGAAAGAAAGCCCGGCGCTTGCGCCTTGAAGGCTCCGGTCAGAATTTCGGCCTGCATATCGGGAGTAAAGGCGGTGAGCATGGTCTGCACCCGCTGCCAGGCCGGAGCCTGGGCCGCCCGCAAAAACGTGGCCACAGCCAGGCGCGGATTGATATACCCGGCGGATGAAGGCAGGCGACGGGCAAGGGGTTCAACCATCTTGTGACGCACCAGGGCGGGCAGGGCATTGTACCATTCCGCCACCTTGAAGCCTATGTAGTGCTCGTACCCGGCCCACAGTTCGTCCGCGCCGTCGCCGCCAAGAGCCACGGTGACCTTTTCCCGCGTGACGCCAGAAAGCAGCCAGGTGGGAGCCACCGAGGCGTCGGCCATGGGCACGTCCATCCTGCTGACGATGCCGGGCAGATTGTCGGCGCACTCTTCGGCGGAAAGCACACGCTCATGGTGGTCGGTGCCAAAGGCCTCGGCCACTATGCGGGCATAGCGCGACTCGTCATAGCTGGCTTCCGTGAAGCCGATGGAAAACGTCTTTATGGGCGTGGGGGACTGCTGCGCCATAAGCCCGGCCACAATGGACGAGTCAATGCCGCCCGAAAGAAACACGCCCAGCGGCACGTCGCTGACCATGCGCCGACGCACGGCGCGCGCCATCAGAAACCGCAACTCTTCGCCAAGCTGATCCGGGTTGCGCCTGTCGCTCTCGTCGGGCATGGGCATGTCCCAGTAGCGGCCCGTACGCACGACGCCGCCCTCAACCATCAGCCAGTGCGCGGGGGGCAGGCTTTCCACCTCGCCATAGACGGTCTGCGGCGTGGGCACATACTCATAGGCCAGGTAACGCATGACAGCTTCGGGCTGCATGGTCAGGCTCAGGCCGGGAATTTTTTCCAGCGCCGTCAGTTCGGAGACAAAATGCAGTCTGCCCTGCTGCACGGTGTAGAAAAAGGGTTTTTTGCCAAAAGGGTCACGCGCGCAGAAAAGGCGCTGCTCGTGGGCATCCCACAGGGCAAAGGCGAACATGCCGTTAAAGCGGGACAAGCAGTCCACGCCCCACTGGCGGTAGCCTTCCAGTATGACCTCGGTGTCGGAGCTGGTGCAAAAACGCGCGCCGTTGGCGGCAAGTTCCTGCTTGAGTTCCACGAAATTATAGATCTCGCCGTTGAATACGATCGTATAACGCCCGTCAACGCTGTGCATGGGCTGACCGCCCGTGCCAAGGTCAATGATGGAAAGACGCCGGTGCCCCAGGCAGACCGGGCCGTTCAGCCACTGCCCTTCGCCGTCCGGCCCCCGGTGGGCGATGTAATCGGTCATGGCCTTGACCCAGTACTGGGCCTGGGGATCAAGAGGCGAAGCGTCCAGTTGGCAAATACCGGCTATTCCACACATGTTTCTTTCCAGCACCTGTAATTATTGATGAAAATTCGCGCCAAACGGTCATTATTGGCTTCAGGATCAAACATTCTGGCCGCCAGCAGCCTGCCGTTGCGGGCAAGGCCAGCCGCCAGGGCCGCATCTTTGGCCAGCGTTTCCACAGCGTCAGCCAGGGCCACGGCATCGTGTTGGGGCACAGCCAGCCCTGTCTTGCCGTGCCGGACCACCTCGGGCAGCGCGTTGACCGTGGTGCTGACCACGGGCAGGCCATAGGCCAGAGCCTCGATAACGGTGTTGGGGATGCCGTCGCGTCGGCCAGAAGCGTGCACCGCGCAGGGCGCCACAAAAATATCATGATCGTTGAGCAGACGGGGCAGTTCGTTGTGCGAAATGAGGCCGGGCATGCTCACGCGGGCTTCGAGGTTCAGTTCCTTGCGCAGGCGCGTCAATTCGGCCTGCATGTTGCCAAGGCCCATTACCGTGCCGCCGCCGCCCGCCAGCGTCAGGGTGAAGTCCAGCCCCCTGTTTTGCAGCAAGCCGCACGCCCGGAGCAGCACGTCAAAGCCTTTGGTGACGTCAAACCTGCCCAGAGCCAGCAGACGCACGGGCCGCGCCATGGGAACAGGCGATGGCGAGGCAGGAACCGCCTCAAACTGCGGGAGGGAATGGGCAATATCGCTGAAATCGCAGCAGGCCAAAGAAGCCTGGGCCAAAGAAGCTTGGGCCGGAGAAGCCTGGGCCGCCAAAGATGCCCCCTGCTCTGCCAGCCTTACCTGTTCAAGCGGTTCTGCCGGATCGGCCTGGGCCTGTCCAGCCTGATCGCCCTGCCCCGCCGGTTCTGCCACGGAAACATCTTCCAGAGGCGGCAGGGTCAGGCCATTGTACACAAGTTCCACCTTGCCCTTGGCCTGGCCCTTGTCAAAATTTTCAATACGCGCCTTGTCTGCACCGTTGTTGGCGCGCACCAGAAAGGCCGCATCAAGCTTTGCGCCAAGGTCCGGGTCCGCTGGCTCAAGATTGTCGCCCCGCGCGCAGGTGGCAAACGGCAGCCCGGCAATACTGCCCGCAACCCAGGCGGCGGTGGCCGTGCCGCGCGGCCAGGGCGCGTAGATCATGTCAATGCCCGCTTCTTTGAAGCGCCGGGCCAGATACACCCCCGCGCAAAAAGCCCAGAGGTTCTCGCCCATGGTTTCAATGCAGCGCCAGCGACGAAACATGGTACGCCTGAAAAGACGGCCCATACGCAGAGGATGGGCGCACACCTGGCGCATCACTTCAGCCAGGATGGCAAAGAGAGCCTTTGTGCCCAGGGTGTGGGTCTGCCGCGCGGCCATCTGCATTTCTGTGGAACAATGCCGCAGATTGGCTCCGTACAAACTATAGACAGAAACGGGAAGGCGTTTTCTGAGTCCCTGTACTTCACGGAAAATAAAGGGTTGCGTGAACAAGGGGTACCACAGGAGCACACAGGCCATATGGGGCAGGCCGGGCTCAAATGGCTTCTGGATGACCGGCTCACTTGTCTTGTATTCTGTCATTGCTTACTCCTGAGCGTCTGCGAAGGGGCAAACCCACAGGTTATGTCTTGATATTCCACGTATTGACGGGCCGGAGTGCAAAAAATGCCAACTATGGCGCTTCCTGGGGCGGGTATGCCCAATCGTTGCATCCCGTACCGCTGCCGCGCAGCAGTTCCGTACTGTCGGGAGCCTGAGGCCCCAGCGCTTCGCGCAACTGGGCCATGGTCAGGCAGCGCACCTCCCAGCGGGATGTGAGCCAGTCCGTCCAGGCCAGTATCTTGTTCATGAGCCTGTCCACAGAGGCTGCGTCAGGCAGATGGGGCGCGCCGCCCGGCATCATTTCCGACGAATGCCAGGTAAGCGACAATACCTGCCCGCCTCTGGCGGCAAAAAGCCTGGTAACTGCCTGCATGGCCCACAGGGGATGATACACGGGCAGCAGACTCAGCGCACCCCAGTTTTTGAATCCCGGGCGCAAGCCGGGAGCCGCCCGGCGCACCAGGCCGGGCAAAGGACGCACAAGGGGCGTGACACTGAGCGGAACCTCAAAAATACGCTCTTTTCCCACAGACACCCAGTAGGGATTGCAGGGAGCGTCAAAATGATCCGGCCCGGCCAGGGGCGTAGCCCCGCAGTGCAGGGGACGCACCGAGGCGTCCACCTTTATTCCGGCCTGGGCCAGCAAGGGCCAGAGATTTTTGTGCAGATCCCAGCGGCCCATGCGAAACGACGTCAGTGGCGCGGACTGAAACTCCCTGCCCACAGCCATAAGACTCTCAAGCTTGGCGGCCATGAGCGACGTGGGCACGTCGGCGGCAGGCACGCTTGGAGCGTTGTCGGCCAGCGCGGCATCGGCCACGGGGCCTTCGATGGTCAGAGGGGGGGTATTCCAGTGATGCAGGTGCGCGCCTATTTCCGCCCCATACCTGTCGCGCATGTGCGCCAGCGCAGAACGGGAAGCAGTATCGGCCAGAACGGAATGCGCGCAGAACAATGTGGGCCGTATCCCCCGCTCGCACAGGGGGGCAAGCCGCGCCAGGCTGGCCGTATTGGCCGTCGAGAAGCCCCGGCGCGCGTACCGGCCGCCAAAAAGCCCCTCTTCCTCCACGTCCAGACTGACGGCAAGATAGAGCACAGGGCGGCTCATAGTTCCTCTTTTTCCACGTGCGCGCTGGCCGGGCCGTAAATTTTTTGTTGTTGGCCCCCGACAGCCTCGGCGGCCCCGGCACCATCAGTTGAGCCGGCAGCCCTGGCGTACTGCTCCACATACAGGTCGTAGACCGCCGTGATATTGCGCGTGGGGTCAAAAAGCTTTTCAACGTGGGCCCGGCCTGCCTCGGCCATGGCCAGGGCAGCGTCCCTGTCGGCCACCATGCGGCGCACCGCGTTGGCCAGGGCGCGTGGATCGCGTTGCGGAACCAGCAGGCCGGTTTCGCCGTCCATGACCACCTCGGCTATGCCGCAAACATCGGTGGAAATAACAGGCATACGGTGCGAGAGCGCTTCCATTATGACGTTGGGGATACCGTCGCGATCGCCGTTGGCATGCACTACGCTGGGCATGATGAGCATATCGTGGTCCAGCATAAAACAGCAGATTTTATCATGAGGGATAAAGCCTGGCATGTCCACATCCTGGGTAAGCCCCAGATTATCGCGCAGCTTGACGAGCTTGCGATGCCAATTGCCGTCGCCCACCAAGGTCAGGGTCACGGGCACATTTTCGCGCCGCAGACGGGCCATTGCCGTGAGCAGATCAGGAAAGCCCTTGGTGCGGGCAAAACGGCCCACGGCCAGAAGGCGATAGGGAGGCTGCATGGGCATGGCGCACTGGCCGCGCGGACGGAAGGTAAGGCTATTGTAGATGGCGTGCACCTTGTCAGCGGCATCGGGGGGACAAAAGCCGCGCAGCCACTGCACATTGGTGCGATTGTTGGTGCGGATGAACAGCGCGTCGCGCGATTTTTCCCTGAGCAGGCCGTCTTCGGGATAGATGTCTCCGGCGCGGCCGGTAAAGGCAAAAGGAATGCCCGTCACCCGCGAGGCCACCCAGGCGGCTGTGGCCGGGCCATTTGCCCAGCCCGCGTGGATAAGCTGCACGCCATCCTCGCGGCATTTTTCGGCCAGAAGAAAACCCGCCAGAAAACACCAGAGATTTTCGCCCAGCGCTTCAAGGTTGCGCATACGGCGAAAAAATCCTTCACGCATGAGCTTCCACGTGGCGCCGGGCCGCTGCCGCAGGGCGCGCCCAAAAGCGGCCAGTATCCGGCCTGCGGCCCTGATGCCCATACGGCCGACCGGGCCGTCATAGGCGCGCATTTCCTCACTGCAGCCCTTGAGATTCTCGCCATACATGCTGTAGGCGAATACGGGCATTCCCCGTTTTCTCAGCTGCACGACCTCACGAAAAATAAATGTCTCTGAAGACAGGGGAAACCAGAGAAGCACATAGGCAACAACAGGCGGCACGGTCTGCCGGCCGCTTGTTGCGCCCGCTTCTGTGGCAGCGCCGCTGGTTAAAGGCATATCGATCTCCGCTATAAACGAGAGCCGGGCCTGATGGCCCGGCCCGGAGTGCTTTTTTTATTCGCCCAGGGTTTCTTCGGCGTGTTCACTTTTGTATTTTTCTACAATGGCCTGCGCCTTGGGAATTTCTTCCTTCACCGCGTCCAGGGCCTGACGGATATGGTCTTCGGTGTGGGCGGCGGAAAGGAAGAAGCGCAGCCTGTCGGTGCCTTCTTTGACCGCCGGAAAGGTGATGGGCATAACATAGATGCCGCGCTTGAAAAGCGCATTGGACAAAAAGCCCGCGACCATAGGATCGCCCACCATGACAGGCACGATGGCATAGCCCTGGGCCGAGCCCGTATCCAGACCGATGCTGGCGGCATATTCCACAAAGAACTGCGAAATTCTTTGCAGTTTGTGCACCCGCTCCGGTTCACGCAGCATGATGTCCAGTGCCTTGTGGCAGGCCACGGCGATAACGGGCGGCATGCCGACGCTGAACACAAAGCCCGGCGAGCCGTACTTCAAAAATTCCACCAGTTCGTGCTTGCCGGCGATAAAGCCGCCGCAGCCGCACATGGATTTGGAGAGCGTGCTCATCCACATGTCCACTTCAGTGGCGTCAATGCCAAAATATTCGTGCGCGCCGCGCCCGGTCTTGCCGAGCACGCCCAGAGAGTGGGCCTCATCCACCAGCAGCATGCAGTCATACTGCTTTTTCAGCTGGATGATGCGGGGCAGGTCGGGAATATTGCCGTCCATGCTGAACAGGCCCTCGGTGACGATGATGGCCCGCTTGTGCTCGGCGCGCTTGGCCTTGAGCATTTCTTCAAGGGCGTCGCAATCATTGTGATTGTAGGAGTAGCGCGCGGCGTGCGAAAGGCGTGCGCCCTGCACCAGGGAGTTGTGGGCCAGGCCGTCATGAAAGATGGCGTCGCGGTGACCGAGCAGAAAGCCGAGGGTAGACACGTTGGTGGCATGGCCGCTCACGTAGACAATGCAGTCTTCCACACCGTACAGGTCTGCAAAGGCGCGCTCAAGCTCGCGGTGGGGCGGGCGCTCGCCGCCCACAAGGCGGCTGGCTCCGGCCGACGTGCCATAAACGGTGGCAGCGCGGGTAACGGCCTCGGTAATTTCCGGATGGGCGTTAATGTCCAGATAGTCGTAGGTGGAAAAGTTCAGGTATTCCTTGCCGCCTATGAGCGTGGTGGCCTTGGCCGCCCGCTCGTGGCAGAGGAAAAGAGGATTTTCCATCCCCATCTTGGCTCCCATCTCCACAAGCCGGTCAAAGGCGAGCTTGGAACGCATGCGGCTGAATCCGCCTGCGGAGCTTTCTGCGGCGGCAGCAGGTGACGCCGCCTCTTGGCCAGCCTGACAGGAATGGTCGTTCTTCATGCCGTATCCTCTTAAAATTTGTCCAAAAAAATGCACCGCCCGCAGCCGACAGCAAGCGGCAGGGCAAAAGGCGCAACTTTGTAAGGATTCAGTATAGCTAAACCGTCAACCTATGGCAAGTGCGGAATGTCTATTGTCAGCAAGCCAGGCCTCGTAACGCCGCTGGGGCAGTTTTCGTCATTATGCCGCCCTGTTGGATGCCACTGTCGCGGTTCGCCGCACCGCCGCCAGGGCTTATTTTCTGCCCGGCTTCTGGACAAGAGGTCCAATATACTCTAACATACAACCCTTAATCAAACCCCATTATGGCTTGGCCCATTTGACCAGCCCCGCGCCATAGGCCCCAAATATATGCAGCAAGACTCTGCTCCAGCTCCCGGCACTCCGCCAGACAAGGCCCATGCGCCAGACAGCGCCGTTCTTGAGGACGGACTGCTTGTGGCGTCGCCTCCAGGCATCACGCTTTCCTGTTCCAACTCAGAAAATCCGGCAGAGTCCGGCACGTCTTCCGAACAGGTGTGCGCCAAGACGCTGATGCGGCATTGCCTTGACTGGCTCAAGCTTGTGGAAAACCCCGGGCCTGTCATGCTCTGCCTGCACTGGAACGAATCCGCCGTCTCTTCGGCTCTGGCCCAGTCTTTGAGCCTTGCCCTGGAAGGGCTGCAAAATTTGTGGCGGCTCGGGCCTGTACGCCTGCAATTTGAATCTTTTCAGCCCGCGCACCTCAGGGAATGCGAAAGACTGCTGCGCGCGGCGCTCGGCACGGACACTGCAACACAAAACGCCTACCCGTGCATGATCGGCAGCGCCCCGCAGACAGACACCATGGGCGTGAGCATGCCGCAATGCCCTGACTACTTCGCTTCCGACGCGGATTGCGCCCTGGGTGATGAACAGTCCATGCGCCCGCAGTCAGGGCGGGTGCCCACCATCCTTTTGCTGGACTTTCAGGCAGATGAGCCTCTCACGGTACAGTGCCAGCCGCTTCTCCTGAGCCTGCCTGCGCCCACGCCTCCGTGCTGCGACACGCTCAGATGCCGCAAAAACCCCCAGCAACAAAAGTTTGAGCCGCACCATTCCGGCACAACGCCTGCGCTCTGGCAGCCCGGCGGTCTCACCTCCGGCGCTGGCCTGAGTTCTGTTGCCAGCCCCGCCGGAACCTCGGAAAACGATGGACTGCCGGAAGAGCTTATTCTGGACGGCGTGCGCTACGCGAACCTGCCCCAGGACGGCCTGATGTGGCGCATGGGGGGCACCAATCCGCTTTGGCGGCAAGAACTGCTGGCCCTGCCGCACAATCCCGACGCCGCCGACCTGGCCCGCCTCGAAGGACGCGGCGTCTGGCTTTCGCCGCAAGTCGAGGCCCCGCCCCTTGCCGTCATGTGCTGCGGTCTTGGTTCCGTATGGCCCGGCATGGGCCGCGAACTGTACGACAATTTTCCTGTGGCGCGCGCCGCCATGGACCGCATCGCTGCTGTGGCCGACTGGGATGTGCTCGGCCTTATGGATGAAAAGGATATTGAAAAAGTCAGCCTCACGCGCTGGCAGTCTCCCTACCTCTTCATGCTCGAGTTTGCGCAGTGGAGCGTCCTTTCCTCCCTCGGCCTGCGGCCCACGCTGTTCTGCGGGCACAGCCTGGGCGAGTTGATCGCCCTGTGCCTCAGCGGCTTCTACGACCCGGAAGTGGCCTGGTACATAATCGACACCCGCGCCGTGCATATGGCCGATCTGGAGTCCGCCGCCACGCGCGAGACCGGCATGATGGCCGTTCACGCCAGCGCCGGGATCATTGACGAAACACGCGCCACATGGCCTGCTCTCTATGTTTCCAACTACAACAGCCCCCAGCAGTTCATCCTGAGCGGGCCGCGCGAAGTGCTGGTGGAAGCCCGCAAAAGCCTGCGCAAGCGGCGCATACCGGCCATCATGCTCAACGTGAGCCTGGCCTTCCACCACCCAAGCATGCGCATGCTGCGCGACCTTGCGCTGCGCCGCCTCAATGCGCTTGAAATGCACGCGCCGCTCCACCCCACCATGAGCTGCATCACCACGAATTTTTACCCTCACGACCAGCCGTCCATCTGCCGTCATATCGCGGATCTGGATGAAAATTCCGTTCGCTGGACCGAATGCGTACGCGCGGCATGGCGCAGGGACGGCATACGCCACTTTCTGGAACTGGGCCCGCAGGACACCCTTTGCGGTCTGGCCAAGGACAACGAACCTCAGGCTTTCTGCCTGTCCGCCGGACGCAAGGGCAAGGAAGTGGAAGGCATGCGCCAGACGTGCGCGCGCCTGTACGCGCTCGGACATTTGAGCAAAAAAGCCATCAACACCCGCATGGCCGACATACGCCAGGGCAAGGACGCCGTCGTGGCCGCGCATATGCCGTTGCCCTACTGCGGCCTTGTTCCCGTGGATTCGCCGGACTGCGGCCCCGACTGCGGCTCAGGCAGCGGCCCAGGCTGCCCCACGGCAGCGCCGGAAGCTGCGGCGACACCTGCGGCGACACCTGCACCGGTGACGGCATCGGTGACGGCACCGGCGACTGCCCCGATGAATGCGCCGATGAATACGGCAGCTCCCGCCACGGCCCCCACGCCTGAAGGCGCGCCCGCAGCCCCCCTTTCCGCCGACTCCGCCCACGCCACCGACTCCGTATCGTCAGCAGCGGCCCTGCGCGTGGTGCTGGACGTGCTGGCCCGCGCCAGCGGCCGTCCGGTGGAAGACATGCGGCCCGATCTGGACCTGCGTTACGACCTGGCCCTGCGTTCCAGCCGTTTTCCGCTCATCATTCAGGAAGTGGAAAAGGCCCTGGATATCACCGTCAATTTTGAAGACCTGTTGCAAGTGTCCACAGTGGGCGATCTTGCACGTATTCTTGGTGCGTCCGGTCTTGGTGCAGTGAAGAACTCCGATACGTCCGAGGCTGTCCGTAAGGCCGGGGTTCGTCAGAAGGCGCTTGTGCGGGCCTGCGCCCCGCTGTGCCGCTTCACCCCGCTGCAACGGATTACGCAGGCTGAAAGCGGAGAAAAAGCCCAAAATTCCAGCCAGGTTCCCAAGGCACTGCCGCTGGATCCCTGCGGCCAGGGCCTGCCCATCCGCCGGGGGGACATTCTGGCCCTGCTGTTTTTCGAGCCAGCCCTGCTGCCCTCTCTCATGAACGGTCTCGCGCCTCTGGGCTGTGTGCTGGCCGTGCCGCGCGGACAGGTTGCGGCATGCGCGCCTCTGACCAAGGCTGGCGCGCGCATTGTGCCGCTCAACCTTGACGCGCGCGTTCCACGGGATGCCTCCGATGCCCAGACCATGGCGGAGGAAGTTGCCACCGCCCTGACAAGTCTGGTAAAAAACGAAGGCAGGGTAGACGGGCTGATCTTTGCGCCTGGTGGCCATTACGACAGTGAAGAACACGATGCCGCCCCGCTCCTTTCACCCGCTTCTTTCGCCGCCGTCGGCATGCCCAAGCTGCTGGCTGCGGCCATGCGGGTAACCCAGATACACGGCCTGCGTTACGCATGCCTGTGCAGTCTGCTGCAACCCACGCAGGAAAACCTGTACTGCGACAGCCCGCTGGAAAAACGCTTTGATGAACTCGGGCAAGAAACCGGCGTGGGCACCCGGTCCATACGCCTGCTGGAAAAGAGCCTGCGCGCCGGACTCAATGACTGGGGCGACATGATGGCCCGCGAACTTCTGCGGGGCACCTCACGCCACGTGTTATGGGTGCGGCCCACAACACTGCCCGGTTTTTCCGCATCCGGCGCGGGCCTCCGATCTACTTCCGCCGCTGCCCACGGGCATGCGGGCAGGAACGAAGGCCTGCCGCAGGGGCTTGTTATTCAGGAAAGGCCGCGCCTGTATCCCCTGGTTTTCCCCGATCCACAGCCGCCCTACCGGGCCACATCCACTCTTTTTCAGGGCTGCTGCCACTATTCGCGCTTTGCCGACACGGATCTCGCCCTGCACGGCGGCCAGCCCGACAACGTCATGGGCGACACGCCCTGGTTGCCGACGAGCCGTGCTCTGGCGGCCCTGCTGGAAGCATCCAGCCAGTGGCTGCCCTGGCTGACGGTCACCGGCTTTTTGGACCTGCGCTTTTATGATCCCCCTTTGCTGCCGCCGGGCATTACCCGTGAATGCCGGGCCACTGTGGAGGCGGAACCCTGGCTCATGCAGGACGGCGTCATGGCGCGCATGTGCCGGAATACTCTGGACGTAAGGGAGCTCACGCCCAACGGCAGGCACCTTGAGCGCTACACGCCGGTGGCTACGGGCATGACCCTGCTGGCCGCCGCCAACGGGCAGGTGCCGCCCATGTGGGCGCATGGTGAAGACGCACCCGCGGGCTCAATACAACACACAGTAAATACTGATGTTTTTTACAACGCCATGGGGTTTGGACACCCCTGGCGCATGTTGCGCGACTTTACCGTTCTGCCCAACCACAAGTACGCAGCGAGGTTGGAGCATTGTCATACAGCCATTGCCCCCGATGGCAATAAAGGCTATACTGACATCCTCAATGTGGTGGAAGGAATGGTGCAGTCCGCCTGGTTGGCCATTGCCCGGGGTACCGGCAAAGCCGACATGGACGCAGGGGCGGTTGCCGACGCCATGGGGCGCTGGCGCTTGCATGCGGCGGGATTCATCCGCTTTGTCAGCGAAAGGGGCAAGGGACCATGGTACATAATGCTGCGCCGTTCCTGGTCAGACCCCGCCCTGTTGCGTTTTGACGGTCAGGCCGCCGACGAAAAGGGCCGCATCTTTCTCACTATCCACCATCTTGAATTTAACCGGCGGGACACCGGGGCCGCCGCGCTTTAGCGCGTCTCCGCCACAGCAATAGCGAATATACCAACGCGCCGAGCGCGAGACTGCAAAGGGTGCCTGATGCCGCATATTATACGTACTCTCTCAGCGCGTGCATATCTGCCGCTGCTGCTCGTCATGACCTTGTTTTTTTCCGCGTGCGCCTCCAACAAGGCCGGGCTCAAGTCCCCGGAACTGCCCGCCAAGCACTGGCTGGAAGAAGCGCCCGGCGTGCCTGTGGAAAACAAGGCAAAACTTGAGGCCGCAGTGCCCAATCTTTACGATCCCAGCAAGGTTTTCACCTTTGAAGACTGTGTCTTCCTGACCATCCAGCAGTCGCCACTGCTGGTCAACAGCGCTGTGAACCTGGAAATCAAGCGGGTGGCCCTTACCGACGCCGTGTGGAAGTATCTGCCAGAACCCCGCATGACCATGCAGGTCAGCAACAACCTCACCCGCAACAACCTGGACAACAAGGAGACCCCCGGAGACTACGGGCGCACGAAGCTTTCCGTGGGTTTCTATGCGGCGTTCCCCAATCCTGTGGCCACCTATTTTGAACATCAGGTGCAGAAGGCCATGGTCAACCTGGCCATTTCCACGCACCGCAAGGCCGTGGGCGAAGCCATCTACAAGATTGCCCAGGCCTACCTGCAACTGCAGGCGCAGAAAAAAATCGTAAAGGTGCAGAAAGACCTGCTGCCCATCGGCAAGGAACTGATCGCCTACTGGCAGCAGGTGGAAGCCGTGGACGGCCGTCAGGGCGTTTCCCTCAATCTGGCCATGCAGCACCAGCGCGAGCTGGAGCTGATGGTGGAACAGACCAAGATGAAGGAAACCATGCAGCTTACCCAGCTGAAAATTCTCGCGGGCGTGGAGCCACAGCAAAGGCTGGACGTGGACACCGCCAACGCGGACGACATCCTCAAGGGCTTCAACGGGCGCGGCCTCAAGTGGGACGACCGCTGGAACACCACCGAAGACGATCTGCTGCTGCGCGGCCAGATCAAACTGGGTGATTACAATATCATGGTCGCCTGGGCCCAGTATATTCCCAGCATGAGCATCAGCGTCAACAGCTACCCGCCTCCAGGACAGTACCAGCCCCCCAGCGGCAGTGAGGACACCTTTCTGCATCTGAACTTCGACTTCCCCCTGCTGGACTGGGGCCGCCGCTACCGTGGCGTGCAGACCGCCCGCATGGTGAAGGCCCAGTCCTTCCACGAAATGGCCCGCAAGCGCACGGACTATTCCAACAAATGGCTGCAGTCCGAACAGAACGTTGCCCTGGCCGAAACCGAGCTCAAACTCGCGCGCACCCGCTTTGACACGGCGACCATGCAATACAAGGAAGCCCACATTTCCTTCAACGAAGGCATTGCTGATCTTCCCGCCGTGGCCGACAGGCAGGAAGCCATGGTGCAGGCCCAGATCGCCTTTATCCGGGCAGAACTTGCCTGTGAACTGGCCCAGCTTGAATGGATGTACCTCGCCACCTCGCTTCAGGAACGTTTCCTCGGCCTGCCCGCCAAGGAGGTGCTGTAATGGCGCGTTTTTCCCGCACCAGCCCCGCAGGGGCAGCCCGTTCACCCCGCACGAGCGTGCTGGGCCTCCCACTGGCCCTCGCACTGTCCCTCGCGCCCCTTATGCTCTTCCTGACTCTCGCTGCGTCGGCCTTTGCAGCGGACGCCCCGAGAGCAGAAGCCCCGAAATCCGGCGGGACCATTCTTACAGGCAAGGTGATGACCACGGTCATCCGCGCCATTCCCATGCCGTTTAACTCTGTGGTGGATACCGTGCTGGTCAAGCCCGGCGATGCCGTTGAAGAAGGCGCGCCCCTCATGCGCTACCATCTGCATGAAGATGCGGAACGCGCCGTGCAGCGCGAAGTCATGCAAGGCGCCAGCACAGAGGGCCTCAAAAGCCAGGTGCTGGATCTTGAGCGCCGACTGGCGGAAACCATTGCCCAGCGCAACAAGGCGCGCCAGCTTGCGGCCTCGGGCCTTGGCTCGCGGCAGGCGTCGGGCCGTCTTGAAGAGGACGTGGCCTCCCTGCAAAAGCGCATCGAACTCACCCGCATCACCATTAACAAGGCCGAGAACAGCTTTGCTGTACGCCTCAAGGAATTGAGCAGCTACTACGGACAGGAAATCAAGGAAGGGGAAATTCTGCCCGATACCCTGACCCTGACCTCGCCCCTCAAGGGCTATGTATTGTCCCTGGACGCCACGCTCAACTCCGGCACCCTGCTTTCCGCCGGCAGCGCTCCCATCAAGGTGGGGCAGCTTAATCCCGTGCTTATCCAGGTGCCGGTGTATGAAGCCGAGGTCAGCGGCATTTCCGAAGGCGACAAAGTTGCCGTGGAAATTCCCTCTCTCGGCAACAAGGCATTTACGGGCAAGGTAACCGAAATATCTTGGGTTTCCAGTGACATGAACGTTGCCAATCCCTCGTATTACACTGTGGAAATCACCGTGCCCAACCCGGATTTGGAGCTCAAGCCCGGCTTCAAGGCTGTTGTGCGTTTCGGGGGCAGCAGGTAAAGCCCCCACATGAAGCTCAAGAGCATTCCCCGCAGGCTCGGCTACATTCTGGGCGCGCAATGGACGCGCGACCTGGCATGGACGGCCTTTACCATTTTGCTGGCCCGCCGCAGCCCCGACATCATGGGGCAAGTGGTTCTGGCCCTTACTTTTGGCTATCTGGTAAAAACCATTGCCGACGTTGGCCTCAATGATTTTCTGCTGTCCACCTTTGCCCGACGCGAAGGCCGCCCCCGCGCCCTGCTGGGCGAAGTAACCTGGCTCAAACTCACAGTGCTGGTGCTGGCCCTGGCCGTCACCTGGCTTGTCACCGGCTGGCAGAACTACAGCCCGGAACTGCGCCTTATCGTGCTGTGCATCGCCGCCGGGCTTGGCCTTGACGGCGTCAGCGACTCTTTTTTTGCGCTGTGCCAGGCCCGTGGCCGTCAGGATGTGGAAATGCGCATCCGCGTGCCTTCGGCGCTCATCGGCATCGGCTTCGGCATCACCTGCGTGGTCATGGGCGCGCCGCCCATCGTCATCGCGCTGTACAAGCCCATTGAATCCATCCTGTGCATCGTGTTCGCTCTTGCCGCCCTGGGCCGCAACCCCCTTGCGGGCGTGGGCCGTGAGGGCATGCTGGATCTTGCCCGCCAGATGAAGCACGGCCTCATCTTCACCTGCATGGCGGCCTGCGCCATGTTCTACAACAAGATCAACGTCATTTTTCTCAAGCAGTACGGCGGCAACGCCGATGTGGGCGGCTACGGCGTGGCCTGGGAAACCGTAGAGGGCCTGTCGGTTCTGGTGTCCAGCGCCCTGCTCGGCAAGGTCATCTTTCCGCTGCTGGCCAAGTTCTGGCAGCAGGACAAAGACGCCTTCCGTCAGCTTGCCGGACAGACGGCCCGCTCCCTGTGGGCGGCATCCCTGCCCGTCATCTTTCTTATCTGTGTGGAAAGCGACAGGTTTTTGCCCCTCGTTTACGGCCCCAGCTATGAAAGCGCGGTTCGCGCCCAACAACTGCTTACCCCCTGTCTGGCCACGGCCTTTCTGCACAATCTCGCCGCCTATGCCATGATCGGTATGCGCCGCCACCGCCTGCTGCTGCTCTTCTATGTCAGCGGGCTTTTGCTCAACATTGTCTGCTGTCTGACGCTTATCCCGGCCAATCCTTTGGATGGCGCGGCCCTTTCCCTGACCATTACCAAGGTATGGGTCGCCATCCTCACTGTAGGCTTTTTCCAGTGGACAACCCGGCCCATGAGCCCTGGGCAATGGCTGCTCATGCTGGGCACCGCAGCCTCAAGCGTGGCCCTTTGGTGGGGCGTCGGCACAGTCGCTCCGCGCGAGCTTGCAGAAGCTGCGGGCCTCATCCCCCTGCTGGCCCTGTTCTGGCGGTGGCGGCCCCCGGCGCCCTTTGAAAAACCCACGGACGAACCACCGCAGGCCGAAACCACGGGCACGCCGTAAGTCAACCCGCCAGAGCAGTGTACCGTAAAAAAAGGCATGCGCAGGGCTGCAGGAGCGTGACGCGCACCGCACGCTGCGCCACACCGGCACAACCGCTTTGGCAGTGGGCACTGCATCTGCCATTCGCCTCGCGCACCCAGGCAAAATGCTTAAATTTTTCGGGCAGCCAGGGCATTTTTTATCCGCAATCCCCCGCCTTGCATTGACGTGAGCCTCCGGCAGCGCGTACCCTGTAATTAGGCTCTTGCGCAAGAGTTAGAAACTTCAGGTGATTTCATGCCAAGTGATCATTTTCTACAACGCAGAAAACTTCTCAAGGGGCTGACCTCCGCTGGCGCTGCCGCCAGCCTGGCGCTGGCCGGGCCCAGGCCCAGCCAAGGCATGTCTTTGCGCTTGTCTTCCGACGGCGTTGACTGCTGCACCGTCATTGATGTGGACAAATGCACAGGCTGCGGGGCCTGCGTTGCAGCCTGCCGTGCCCGCAACCTTCCGCACCTGCCCGTGCCCAAGCAACCCATCCCCCAACCTGTGCCCTCCTGGGTTCCCATCAGCGACTGGTCAACGCGCCAGCACATAAACAACCGTCTGACGCCCTACAACTGGATATATATCCAGTCCTGCACCCTGCCCTCGGCTAACGGCGTTCACCGGGTTTTCATGCCCCGCCGATGCCTGCATTGCCTGAACCCGCAATGCGTGAGCCTGTGCCCTTCCGGCGCGGCCCGCCAAAGTCCTCAAGGTGCTGCCTACATTGATGAAAACATCTGTTTTGGCGACGGCCCCTGCCAGAGGGCCTGTCCCTGGCTGATTCCCCAGCGACAGTCAGGGGTCGGGCCGTACCTCAACTTTGCTCCCCGCTATAAGGGCTACGGCCTGATTTTCAAGTGCGACTTCTGCCATGAACTGCTGGCCCAGGGCCAGCCCCCTGCCTGTGTTGCCGCCTGTCCTGCCGGAGCCCAGAGCTTTGGCATCAGGGACGCGATGGTTGCCCACGCGCAGGAAATGGCCGAACAAAAAAAGGGCGAGCTTTTCGGGCTCAGGGAAAACGGCGGCACCAATACCATTTACGTTTCGACCATCCCCTTCCGTGATATCGAGGCCGCCATGCTGCAACAGGAACAGGTGAGCTTTGGCAGACCCAGCCTGCGCCCGGCCGGGGCCAGCATGGAAAAAGAAAACAGCCTTGTGGATATTGTACTGGCAGCACCTTTGGCGGGAGCGGCCCTGGCTTCGTTGCGGCTTTTGCGCGACAGAGCGAAGGGGCGAAAGTCATGATGCGGTCACAAAAAAAACCCACACAGCTGTTTTCAGGCATTTTCTGTTTTTTCTGGACAACAGCCCTCTTGACCGCCGTGTTTTCCGGGCTGTCGCATCTGCCCTTTGCCGTCCGTTACGGCCTCGTCCAGACGGACGCACGCACGACCATATGGCATTACTACGCGGCAGCCGTACTGCTCATGCTCGGCACATATGCCGTCATTATATGGTGGTGCGGAGGCAGAAGAGAGTTTTCCTTCACACGCTGCGGAGCCATCCGCACGGTTCTGCTGGTATTGCTGTCCCTCTCGGGCCTGGGCCTCATGCTGCACAACCTGCCCGATGTGGCCCTTTTTGGGAATGCTTACACGGCCATAAAGTTCTGCCACCTATACAGCGCCCTGCTGCTCGTGCCCATTCTTCTGATGCAGGGAGTGCTGTGGCTTGCCGGAAGACCCAGTTCACTGAAAGCCTGCACCACTGAAAAAGGGCGGCCTTCCGTATAACTGCCGCTGCGGCGCTGGAGCAGTTTTATTGGGGAAAACTTTGTGGGGGAGGGACCCTTTTGCAAAAGGGTCTCCTCCCCCACGCCCCCACCCCCCAAAACTCTTACCGTAAGTGCGCGCAACGCAATGCGGCGTGGAGCCTTCTGAAAATCGCTTTTTGCGCTGAATGGCAATCCCATCTGAAAATAAGCGTGTGGGAAGGACTCGTATGCATACGAGTTCCTCCCACACGCTCTAACAATTTTATGGTAGTTTGTAGGAAAGCACTGAGTAAAGAGCCTCCCGGAAACACCGTGAAGCAACGCCGCCAAACGGAATAAATCAGCGTTTCCCTAAGACCGGTAGTCCGAGTTCAGCGTAACGTACTCATGCCCAAGATCCGAGGCCTTGAAGCTGTATGAGCCATTGCCGTTGCCAAGTTCAATGTCCACCTGCACGTCCTTGCCCTTGAGCAGCTCGGCCAGCGCGTCTTCCTGGTCGTCATTCACCGGGCAGCCCTTCCGGAAGCGCTCAATGCCGCAAAGTTTCATGCTGACCTTGGCCGGGTCGAACTTTGCGCCGCTGTAACCCACCGCCGTCACGATACGCCCCCAGTTGGCGTCGCCGCCGTAAATGGCGGTCTTTACCAACTGCGAATGCCCCACGCTGCGGGCCACCAGTTCCGCGTCGGCATCATTGGCCGCGCCAGTCACCGTGATATGGATAACCTTGTGCGCGCCTTCGCCGTCCTTGACCAGCATGTAGGAGACCTGGGCCAGAATGGCGGTAAGCGCTTCTTCAAGCAGGCCCATATCCGCCGCGCTCGCGGCGGTCACGCCGGAAGCGCCGTTGGCAAGGCCAAGAATGGTGTCATTGGTGGAGGTATCGCCGTCAACGCTCACGCGGTTGAACGTCTTGCCGACCGCGCGCCCGAACATGGTCTGCCAGGGTTTGCGCTCCACCTGCGCGTCAGTGAGGGCGACGCAAAGCATGGTGGCCATATTGGGGCAGATCATGCCCGCGCCCTTGGCCATGACCGTCAGGCGCACCGTACCTCCCGTAAGCGTCACTTCGCGCGTGGCGAATTTGGGGAAGGCGTCGGTGGTCATAAAGGAGCGGGTAAAACCCTCGGCATCGCGCGTGCCCAGGCTTTTGACAAGCGCAGGCACGGCGTCAAGCCAGCGATCCATCCTGAGATGCGCGCCCACCACGCCGGTGGACAGCGGCAGAATCGCGTCGGCATCAAGGCCTGTCAGCCCGGCCACCATGGCCTGAGTCGCGCGGCAGTTGGCAAGCCCTTCATCGCCGGTGCAGGCATTGGCCTGACCTGCATTGGCAAGCACGGCGCGCGCCGTGCCCGAACGGGTCAAAATTTCCTGGCACACCAGTACCGGTGCGGCCTTGAAAAGATTCTGGGTAAACATGCCTGCCAGTACAGCGGGAGTGTCGGAAACAATAAGACCAAGGTCGTCCCGACCGGCTTTCTTGAACCCGGCTGCCGCGGCCCCTGCCCTGAACCCTTTTGGCAAATCGTTCTGCATGGCGCTCTCCTGAAAGTATGTCGTCCGCAGGTAGCACCCAGGCGCACAATGCCGGGCTTGCGGAAGCAAGGTACATGTTGAAAGCAATTTCACCCTGAAATTGCCCTGACGTCTGTGTTTGCAGACGCTCGCCCTGAAGGCAGTAGCGCAGGCGGCATGCCCAGGTACACGCAGATGCACGCCGATACACGCTGATACACGCCGATACGCGACAACGCGCGCGTGATGGCCGTGCCCAGGCAGTGGAACATGCAGGTTAACTGCACATCTGCTCAAGCGTGCAGAGGTGCAATGACCGCACGCTGTTGTGAGCATTTTTGCACTGAACATGCCCGTGATCAACGAGTTTATGGCGTTCGTCGCTGTTTTGGCATAAGGCGCTGCCCAAAACCAAGGGGAAGGAATCTCGCCTGTTCGCCAGATGTCCTTCCCCTGTCTTCATTTGCCATCGGGCGGCAAGGCCGCCCCTGGCATGAAGGGTAAGGGTCGGCGCATGCAAGCGCCGACCCTTCTGATGCCTATGTTCTGCTCTTCTGGATTTCGTCAGAAATGGCCTGGGGCACCTTTTCGTAATGGTCGAACTGCATGGTGAAGGTGGCGCGGCCCTGAGTGCGCGAACGCAGGTCAGTGGCATAGCCGAACATGGAAGACAGCGGCACCTGGGCGCGCACGCTCTGTGCGCCGCCAGCGCGGGCTTCCATGCTCTGCACGCGGCCACGGCGGCCGTTGAGGTCGCCCATGACGTCGCCGAGGTATTCTTCAGGCGTAACCACTTCCACGTCCATGATGGGCTCAAGCAGCACGGGGCCGGCCTTGTGCATGGCGTCCTTGATGGCCATGGAGCCAGCCACGTAGAAGGCCTGTTCCGAAGAGTCCACTTCATGGTAGGAACCGAAGACCAGCTTGACCTTCACGTCCACCACGGGGAAGCCGGCCATGACGCCAGACTTCAGGGCGTCATTGATGCCCTTGTCCACTGCGGGGATGTATTCCTTGGGAATAACGCCGCCGGTGATGCCGTTGATGAACTCATAGCCCTTGCCAGGGTTGGGCTCGACCTCGATGACGACGTGGCCGTACTGGCCGCGACCGCCGGACTGCTTGGCGTGCTTGAGGTCGGTCTTGGCGGGCTTGGAAATGGTTTCGCGGTAGGCGACCTGGGGCTTGCCCACGTTGGCGTTGACGCCGAATTCACGGGTCAGACGGTCAACGATGATTTCCAGATGCAGTTCGCCCATACCGGCGATGAGGGTCTGGTTGGTTTCTTCGTCGCCCTTGACGCGGAACGAGGGGTCTTCCTTGGCCAGCTTGTTGAGGGCGGCGGAAAGAGCGTCGCGGTCGGGCTTGGTCTTGGGCTCGATGGCCACTTCAATGACCGGCTCGGGAATGTTCAGCGATTCCAGAATGACCGGGCGCTTCTCGTCGCACAGGGTGTCGCCGGTGGAGGCGTTTTTAAGGCCCACCAGAGCCACGATGTCGCCAGCGCCAGCCCATTTCACGTCTTCACGCTTGTTGGCGTGCATCTTGAGGATGCGGCCGATGCGCTCGCGCTTGGTGGTGTTGGCGTTGTACACGGTCATGCCGGATTCAAGGAAGCCGGAATAAATACGGAAGAAGGACAGGTGACCGATGAAGGGGTCGGAGAAAAGCTTGAACACAAGACCGGCAAGGGGTTCCTTGTCGTTGCAGCTGCATTCGATGATTTCGTCTTCCTTGCCGGGCACGTGGCCGGGCATGGGCGGGATGTCCACGGGCGAAGGCAGGTATTCCACAACGGCGTCAAGCAGGGGCTGCACGCCCATGTTGCGGAAGGCCGAGCCACACATGACGGGCACGATGCTGCGGGCAATGGTGGCCTTGCGGATGCAGGACATGATTTCCTCTTCCGTCAGGTTTTCACCGCTCAGGTACTTCTCGAGCAGGACTTCGTCTTCTTCGGCGACGGCTTCCACCATTTCATGATGCTTTTCTTCGTAAAGTTCCATCATGTCGGCGGGCACGTCCTCAATGAGGAACTCGGCGCCCTTGGTGCTCTTGTCAAAGCGGATGGCCTTGCCGGTCACGAGGTCCACAACGCCTTCAAATTTGTCTTCAGCGCCGATGGGCAGCTGCAGGGGCACGGCCTTGGCGCCCAGGCGGTCGTGAATCATGCCCACGCAGCGGAAGAAGTTGGCGCCGATGCGGTCCATCTTGTTCACAAAGCAGATACGGGGCACGTGATAACGGTCGGCCTGACGCCACACGGTTTCAGACTGGGGCTCAACGCCGGCGACGGCGTCGAACACGCAGACAGCGCCGTCGAGCACGCGCAGGGAACGTTCAACTTCAATGGTGAAGTCCACGTGGCCGGGGGTGTCGATGATGTTGATGCGGCAGTCTTTCCAGAAGCAGGTGGTGGCAGCGGAGGTAATGGTGATGCCACGCTCCTGTTCCTGCTCCATCCAGTCCATGGTGGCCTGGCCTTCGTGCGTTTCACCAATCTTATGGTTAACGCCGGTATAAAATAGAATACGCTCGGTGGTGGTCGTTTTGCCGGCGTCAATATGAGCCATGATGCCGATATTGCGCTGTTTGTTTACAGGAACGGTGCGGGACACAGGGTTTTCCTCCATACTGCGGATGCGGTGTGGTGCAAAACCGACGCCGCTTCCTTACGGATGCGGCGTCGGGATACATTCATGAGAAAATCGGGACGGCCTCTTACCAGCGGTAATGTGAGAAGGCCTTGTTGGCATCAGCCATGCGGTGGGTATCTTCGCGTTTTTTCACCGCGCCACCGCGCCCATTGAAAGCATCCAGCAGTTCAGCGGAAAGCTTGGCGGTCATGCCTTTTTCTCCGCGGGAACGAGCGTAGTTGATAAGCCAGCGAATGGACAGGGAAACCTGGCGTTCGGGGCGCACTTCCATAGGCACCTGATACGTCGCGCCGCCAACACGGCGAGCCTTGACTTCCATGTGGGGCTTCACGTTATCCAGGGCCTTTTCAAAGGCGCGCATGGGATCTTCACTGGTCTTTTCGGCCAGGGTTTCCAAAGCGCTGTAGAAAATCTTTTCAGCGGCGCCCTTCTTGCCGTCATACATAAGCCGGTTCACGACCTTGGTGACGAGACGGCTGGAGTAAATCGGATCGGGCAGCACTTCCCTTTTGGGAACAGGACCTTTACGGGGCATGGGGTTTCTCCTTCATGCGGGTTTCGGCGTCACCAACCCCGCAACGCGCCGGCGCTCCGCAATAACGGGCAGCCTGGCACGCCGCATGGCGCACGCCGTACAAATGATAAAACCTTATTTGGGGCGCTTGGCGCCGTACTTGGAACGGCTCTTGCGACGATCGGCCACACCGGAGGTATCCAGGGTGCCGCGCACGATGTGGTAACGCACGCCGGGCAAGTCTTTTACACGGCCGCCACGGATGATGACGACAGAGTGTTCCTGAAGGTTGTGGCCTTCACCGGGGATGTAAGCCGTCACTTCAATGCCGTTGGTCAGGCGCACACGGGCGACCTTACGCAGAGCGGAGTTAGGCTTTTTAGGGGTGGTGGTGTAAACGCGGGTGCAAACGCCACGACGCTGCGGGCAGGCCTGCAGGGCGGGGGTCTTCTTGCGTTTCAGCACGGCCTTCCGCTCGATGCGGATAAGCTGGTTAATAGTGGGCATTCTTTCTCTCCATATTGGATATTACTCTGAACTAAAACCTTTAAGAGGACAGGTCATAGCCTGCCCGCCAAAAACTGTCAATAGCGTTCCGGCATTGGAAACGCCGGGCTTTTTTCTGACATGCCAGAAAAAAATATGTGTTCGCGGGCTGTTGCCGTCGCTCGACCTAATGCGGCATTGACCCTGAAAAAAAATGTATGACCAGCACTCCCGCCACAATGAGGCCAAGGCCAAGGCAGGCGGCCATGTCCAGCGTTTGTCCGAACAGGGCGAGGCCCAGGACGGAAACAAGAACAATGCCGATTCCGCTCCAGATGCCGTATGAGATGCCCATGGGCACAATTTTGAGCACCTGTGCCAGCAGATAAAAAGAAACGCCATAGCCGACCAGGGCGGCCGCCGAGGGCACGATGCGGCTCATGCCGTTGGACTGCTTGAGAAAGGCCGTGGCCAGCACCTCAAGCAGAATGGCGCTGCCCAGCTGCACGTAGGCTATGCTGGCGGGACTCATACTTTCCTCGTTCACGGGCAAGTTCTGCCATGCCCATGGTTACAACATGCTGACGATTCACGGTCTTTTTGCCAGAAACCTATCAGCGTCGAGAATGCGCATTCGCACAAAATTTCGCCACGCCCGTTCCGGCTCGCAGCAGCGCAAATAAACCTGGCAAATAAACCTTGCGCGGTGCGCTGCCTAAAAGACGCTGCTTCTGCCTGCCCCCGCCTCAGATCAGAAACCACTGCGCGCCACACTCTATCGCGACAAGAGTTTTAGGGGGTGGGGGCGTGGGGGAGGAGACCCTTTTTTAGAGCATTTAACCTTTAAAAAAGGTTAAATGCTCTAACGCTGCACGAGAGTGCGGCGCGCCACAACGTGGCGTGGATTCTGCCGCAAATCGCATTTTCGGCAGAATGACACCTTTGAAATGTAAAACATTTCAAAGGTAATCTGGTCTAAAGAGGGTCCCTCCCCCACAAAGCCTTTCCAACAGCACACTCCTGACGGCACAGACAGCCTGCGCGGCCGGGCGCGAAAAAGGGATTTTCATCCTGCCTGCCGCAAAGCGTGCGGAAGGCAAGGTTGAAAACCCCTTTTTTACAGCGCGGTACGCTGTCGCTCTTATTCCTCGTTCAAAGCCTCGGCAAAACGCGCGCGCAGCGCGATCATCTTGGCCTTGGCGTCCAGCAGTTTTCCGGCGCGTTCACGTTCACGTTCCACCACGTCGGCGGGCGCGCGGCTCACAAAGCTTTCATTGCTGAGCTTCATGTTGACGCCCACAACGTCTTTTTCGAGCTTGGCCAGTTCCTTGTCCAGACGGGCCAGCTCGCCATTGAGGTCCACCGCGCCGCGCAGGGGCACAATGACCTGGCAGCCTTCGACCACGGCAGAGGCCGAAGCCTTGGGCGCGGACACGTCAACGCCCACGGTGAGCTCTTCCAGGCGGGCCAGGGTCAGCATGAGGTCGCGGTTTTCTTCCAGCAGGGTCTGCTGGTCGGCATCCACGGGATGCAGCATGAGGCTGACGCGGTGCGAGGGGCTGATGCCAAGTTCCGCCTTGATGGTGCGCACGGCCACGATGATGCCCTGAACTAGCTCCATGCTCGCGGCCTCGGTGGGACGCACGCAGGCCGGGCGCATGGCCGGGTACAGTTCGCGGGCGAGATCCGTGGGCTTTTCACCGGAGGATACGGGCAGAGCTGCCCAGATTTCGGCGGTGACAAAGGGCATGATGGGATGCAGCAGCAGCAGGGTTTCGCGCAGCGCCACCCACAGCACATACTGTGCGGCGGCCTTGCGCTGTTCGTCTTCGCTGTACATGTCGGGCTTGATCAGTTCGAGGTACCAGTCGCAGAACTCGTTCCACAAGAACTTGTAACCAAGCTGGGCCGCATCGTTGAAGCGGTACTCGGTAAGGGCCAGATCCATTTCCTGCTTGACCGTCTCAAGCCTGTGCAGCAGCCACTGATGGTGCAAGCCCTGAATGCTGCCAAGATCCACGGGGGCCGGGGCCTCTTCGGGCAGGTTCATGAGGGCGAAGCGCGCCGCGTTCCAGAGCTTGTTGACAAAATGGCGGTAGCCTTCGATGCGCTCTTCGGAAAGGCGGATGTCGCGGCCCATGGCGGCAAAGGCCGTAAGGGTGAAGCGCAGGGAGTCACAGCCGTATTTGTCGATCATTTCCAGAGGATTGATGACGTTACCTGTGGACTTGGACATCTTGCGGCCGGAGGCGTCGCGCACCAGGGCGTGCAGATACACGTCGGCAAAGGGCGGCTTGCCCATAAAATGGATGCCCATCATCATCATGCGGGCCACCCAGAAGAACAGGATGTCAAAGCCCGTCACCAGCACGGATGTGGGATACCAGCGGTGCAGTTCCTTGGTGTCTTCGGGCCAGCCCATGGTGGAGAAAGGCCAGAGCGCGGAGGAGAACCAGGTGTCCAGCACGTCCTCGTCCTGCTTGAGGCTGGCGCTGCCGCAGTGGGGGCAGACGTCCGGGGCTTCTTCGGCCACAATAAGCTGGCCGCAGGCCTCGCAGGTCCAGGCGGGGATGCGGTGCCCCCACCAGATCTGACGGCTGATGCACCAGTCGCGGATATTGTCCAGCCAGTGATAGTAGGTCTTGAGCCAGTTTTCGGGCAAAATGCGGGTCATGTCGGGCACGGCGTCGCGCGCGGCGGGGGCCATCTTGGTGGCGGCCACAAACCACTGGGTGGACACGTGCGGCTCCACCACCGTATGGCAGCGGTAGCAGTGGCCCACGGCGTGATCCAGCTCTTCAATGCCCACAAGCTGACCGGCGGCTTCAATGTCGGCCACGATTTTTTCGCGGCAGGCTTCCTTGGTCAGGCCTTCATAAATTCCGGCCTCGGCCTTCATGATGCCGTTTTCGTCAATGGCCTGGATAAAGAGCAGATCGTGCTTTTTGCCGAGCATCCAGTCGTTGTGGTCGTGGCTGGGCGTCACCTTGAGCGCGCCTGTGCCGAACTCGCGGTCCACATAGGCGTCGGCGATGATGGGAATCTCGCGCCCGAGCACCGGCACAAGGGCCGTCTTGCCTATCATGTCGGCATAGCGCTCGTCTTCGGGATGCACACAGATAGCAGTGTCGCCGGGGATGGTTTCAGGGCGCGTGGTGGCGATGACGATGGAGCCGGAGCCGTCCTTGAGAAGGTAGCGCACCTTCCAGAGCTTGCCCCTGCTCTGCTCGTGCTCCACTTCGTCGTCGGCCAGGGCCGTGTGACAACGGGAGCACCAGTTGATGATATAGTCGCCCTTGTAAATGAGGTCTTCATTGTAGAGCTGCACAAAAACCTTGCGCACGGCGGCGGAAAGGCCTTCGTCCATGGTGAAGCGCAGGCGCGACCAGTCCACCGAAGCGCCGAGGGCGCGGATCTGATCAAGAATGCGATGGCCGTAATCTTCGCGCCATTCCCACACTCGCTCGATAAAGGCTTCGCGCCCCAGGTCCTTGCGGCCCTTGCCTTCCTTGCCCAGAGCGCGCTCAACCACGTTCTGCGTGGCAATGCCCGCATGGTCGGTGCCGGGCACCCATAGCACGTTTTTGCCCTTCTGGCGGGCATGGCGGCAGAGCACGTCGATGAGCGTGACGTTGAGGGCGTGGCCGATGTGCAGCGCGCCGGTGACGTTGGGCGGCGGAATGACTATGGAATAAGGTTCGCCAGGGGCGTCCGGGTCAGGCGTGAAGGTCTTGTCTTCTTCCCAGTGTTTGCACCACCGGGCTTCCACGTCATGGGGCTCATAGCCCTTGGGGAGGGTATCCGCCATCTTGCATTCTCCGTAAAAGGCGGCAATAGTGCAGCACTATGCATGCTGCTCAGCCAATCTGTATTTTATGGGATTCGTCCCACATCTGGGGCCTCATGGCCTGGCGCGCTGTGCGCGCCATGGGACTGCCCTGCCGCCTGGTTAAGGGTCAAGAGATAGCTCAAGGCATCCTTTTAGGCAAGCCGCAGCGTTTTCACGCTTCCGGCGAGGCCCAACAGGTTGCCGCCACAGACAAAAATGCGGCAGACCGCGCCGCCCTGCTGCTGGTTCCCGGCGGCAACGCCCGCCTCAAGGCGGCCGGACTGGGTGAAGCGGGAAGGGCCGCCGTGCGCCAGTGGATGCACGCTGGCGGCAACTATCTGGGCTTCTGCGGCGGGGCCGGACTGGCCCTGAGCCATGCCGCGCCCACGGAGGGGCTGGGCATCTGCCCCTGGTCGCGCGCCGGATACCCCGAAAGACTGCACCACCTTATTTCCGGCCATGCGCGTGTGCGCATGCGTGAGGGCGACGAATTTTCCTTTTGCCCGCCAGCGCGCGGCGCGGCGGAAGGCGCGGGCGGTGCGGACGGCAAGGGCCGCCCGGCGGATGGCCCCGCAGGCGGCGTGCGCAGCCCAAATGACGCAGGCGGCGCACAGGCGAACCCCCGTACAGCGGGCGACGCTGCACGTCAGCGCCGCGCCAGTGCGGCGGCCACAGCCGAAAAATCCGGCCAATGCCCAAGCCCGCGCCAGAGCCTGCCGCAGCAGGACGCCCCCGGCGGCCCCAGCCTGCCCGTATGGTGGCCGGGACGCTTTGCCGCCGAAGACAACACGCCCGTGCGCGTTCTGGCGGCCTACGACGCGCCCGACGCCGATTTCTGGCTGGCCGATCTGCCCTTGCAGAGCGTGCCGCCCTACATATTCGACCAGTGGCAGGCGCTGTACGGCGTCAACCTGTCGGCGGACTTTCTCAAGGGCCAGCCCCTTGTGGTCAGCGGCGACTACGGCCAGGGCCACTATGTGCTGAGCTATTCCCATCTGGAGACCCCGCACAGCCCGGACGCCAACGCATGGCTGGCCCAACTGCTGCACCAGCTTACCGGGCTTGCGCCGTCCCGCGCCGACGTGCCCCTGTGGCAGTTGCGCCATCCCTGCCACGCCTGGCCGGAAGACAGCGGCCCGCTGCTGGCGGCCCTGCGCCACATGCGCGGCCTGCTGGACCTGGCCGTCGAGCACCATCTCTTTTTTGCCCGCACCCACTGGCTGTGGGGCTGGCGCGCGGGCCTGCCCGGCGCTGCCTGCAACAATCTGCACGCGGCCCTGTGCACGGCTGCCAGCCTTGCGCCCTCGCCCGCCGCTCTGGCCTACTGGCGGGAAGTGGAGCCGCACTTCAGCAAATTGGCCGATCTGTTCGCCGCCGGGGCCGAAGGCTATTTTCTGGCCTGCCGACTTGCCGAAACCCTCCATCCCACACTGCCGGACGCCGTGGACAGACGCGGTCTGGACAACCAGCGGCAGGCGCTTTTCGGCCATCCCATGAGCGGCGGCGGATTGATGGAAGAACTGCTGGACATCACGGAAGAACTGATTTTTCTGTCGCAGGACGCGATCCCGTGCGACCTCCGCTAGAGCATATAGCACTTGAAATGCTCGCGTACGGCAGGCAAAAGCCCGCCTACTCGCATTTCGTGGCAAGGATTTTCAGAAAAATCCTTGCAGAGCATTTAACTCATTTCATTCGTAAACTGCTCTAGGGCGGCGGCAGCTTCTGCGCGGGCCATGCCTCTGCCCTGTCCTCGCATACCTGTCGTGGGCGATACAACGCGAACAGGGCCGATGGCATACGCTCATGCATGGCATACGCTCATGCGCAAAACTCCTCAGACCCACAAACCCACGGCGTGAACATGCTGGCATTTGATCTTGACCGCATCGGCTATCTTGACGCATTCGCCCTGCAAGAGCGTGTACTGGCATGGGTACAGGCTGGCGGGGACGACGTTCTGCTGGTGCTTGAGCACCCGCCCACTGTGAGCATTGGCAAGAATTCCGGCGCGGAAAACGTGCCCCCCCACCTGGAATCCCTGTGTAAGGGCCATGTGGACGTGGTGCAGAGCACCAGAGGCGGCAACGTGACCTGCCATTTCCCCGGTCAGCTGGTGGCCTATCCCCTCATTGACCTGAAAAAGCGCTCCGGCGGCATCCGCGCCTATGTGCACGACCTTGAGGAGGCCGCCATCCGCATGCTGGCGCATTTTGGCGTCACCGCCGCCCGGCGCGAGGGCTTCCCCGGCGTGTGGACAGACGGCAGAAAGATCGCCTCCCTGGGCATTGCCGTAAAAAAATACGTGACCATGCACGGCCTGGCCCTTAACGTGGCCGAAGACCTCTCCCTTTTCAACTTTGTCACGCCCTGCGGACTGGACGGCGTTGTCGCCACTTCCATTGCCAGAGAATCCGCGCAGGCCGCGCCGTCCATGGACGCGGTCAAACGGGCCTTTATCAGGGAGTTTCACGCCGTTTTTCAGCCCGTTGCCGGGGAACCGCCCGTCATGCAGGGGCGCGACAGTCTTATGACCCTGCTTCACAGTGTATAAAGGACAAAAAACGTGAACAAAACCACCGCCACCCCCTCTTGCGGCGACGGCGCGCAAAAGCCCCTGCGCATGCCCCCCTGGCTGCGCCGCCCCCTGGCCTCTGACAAGCGCTTTTTCACCACCACCGGCCTTGTGGACGACCTGGGCCTTTTCACCGTGTGCAAGGCCGCCAACTGCCCCAACAGGCAGGAGTGTTACTCTGCGGGCACGGCCACCTTTCTGATCCTGGGTGAAACGTGTACGCGCAACTGCCGCTTCTGCAACATCCATCCGGGGCAGACCACAGCGCCCAGCCCTGACGAACCGGAGCGCGTGGCCAAGGCGGCCCAGACCCTCGGCCTCAGGCACATCGTCATAACCTCGGTCACGCGGGACGACCTGGAAGACGGCGGAGCCGCGCATTTTGCCCGCACCATTGCCGCAGTCAGAAGCGCCCTGCCCGCAAGCAGCATCGAGGTGCTCATTCCCGATTTTCAGGGGGATGAAGCCGCCCTGCGCACGGTCATGGCCGCCGCGCCCGACATCATCAATCACAATGTGGAAACGCATCCGGCCCTCTACAGCCGCGTGCGCCCCCAGGCCCGCTATGAACAGAGCCTGGAACTGCTGCGCCGCGTACACGCTGCGGGCGGCGTGGCCAAGAGCGGCCTTATGGTGGGCCTCGGCGAAACCGACGATCAGGTGCGCCAGGTGGTGGACGATCTGCACGCCGCGGGCTGTTCCATCATCACCATCGGCCAGTACCTGCCGCCCAGCAAGGAACACCACCCCCTCGACCGCTACGTGACCCCGGAACAGTTTGATGCCTACGCCGCGTACGGAAAATCCCTGGGCATCAAGCATGTGTTTTCCGCCCCGCTGGTGCGCAGCAGCTATCAGGCAGGCAGCTTTATGTAGTTTGTGGGGAGGAAATTTTTTTGGGGGGGAGTGTTTTGTGGGAAAATGCTTTGTGGGGGAGGGACCCTTTTGTAAAGGGGTCTCCTCCCCCACGCCCCCTCCCCCCAAAACGTTTATTTTAGGGCAATTTCACTTTGAAATTGCCCCGATGGCTGCTGGAGCAGGCTCAGGCGCAGGCCCTCACCGGGGAATTGACATTTTGCGCCAAGGGAATATGTTTTGACGAACGGGGATGGAGTTCCCCTTGAACCGCGTTTGCTGATAACTCCTGCCACTGCTTCGGCGTCGGTAGGTATTTTTTGCGATAACCACGCCCAAGGGTGTGGTTATTTTTTTTGAAGGAGCGCCCGTATATGCTGAAATCCGTCATTGCCATAAGCCTGGGGGCGTCGGCCGGCTCTGTTCTGCGCTGGGGGCTGGGACTCATGCTCAATGCGCTGTTTCCTCCAATCCCCATGGGTACGCTTGCGGCCAACCTCATCGGCGGCTACTGCGTTGGCCTTGCCGTCAGCTTTTTTGACTTTTTTCCGGCCCTGCCTCCGGAATGGCGACTCTTGTGCATTACCGGATTTCTGGGCGGACTCACGACATTTTCCACATTTTCCGCTGAAGTGACCGCTCTTTTGCAGCAGCAGCGCCTTTTCATGGCAGTGGGCGCCATCGGGCTGCACGTTTTCGGCTCCCTGCTCATGACGCTTCTGGGCATCGCCACGTTTTCCCTGTTCAAAAATCTACATATTTAGAGCATTTACACTTTTTCAAAGTTAATCTGCTCTAGGAGGTCGTCATGCACGGCTACCAATTGACGTTTTTCACGCAGCAAAACCGCCTTCACGGCGCGCTCACCATTGCCGAATGGCTTACTGCAGAAGCCAAAAAACTTGGCATCAGCGGCGTAACCGTAACCGCAGCGCAAAGCGGCTATGGCCGCGACGGCAAATTGCATTCCGCCCACTTTTTCGAACTTGCCGAGCAGCCTGTGGAAGTCACAATGGCTGTCGCCGCCGAAAAATCAGACCTGCTCTTTGCAAACATTGCCGCAGAGCGCCTCAAGATTTTTTATGTGAAGACGCCCATTGAATTCGGCGTAACCGGTGAAGAATAGCGACGCTCACGCCGGGGGAATCACGCCATTGCTTTGCGGCGCACTGCGCACGGCATCTTTTACTTTGGCGTCAAAACAAATCCTGATGCCCGGCACGGCCTTGCGTCCGTACCGGGCATCCTCAGAACTGATAAAACAGCGCTGTCCTTATTTCACCGTCACCACAGTGGAAGCTGCCAGCGTCTCCTTGGTAAGTTCCTGACCAAGGCCGGGCAGTTCCGGCACGGAATACATGCCCTTTTCCGGCATATAGTTGTGTACGCAGGTGCTGGTATTGGGTTCCAGCAGGGCATACCGGTGCAGTTCGTGAATCATGAAGTTGGGTATGGCCGCCTCCATATGCAGGGCCGCCGCCGTGGAAATGGGGCCGCCGCAAACGTGGATCTGCACCGTCACATCGTAAATGTGGGCCATGTCGCAAATCTTTTTCACTTCTGAAACGCCGCCGCAGGTGCAGATATCCGGCTGAATGACGCTCAGTGAGCCGTCTTCAAGAAAAGGTCTGTAGCCCCAACGCCAGTAGATGCGCTCGCCTGCCGCCAGGGGAATGGCCACATTGTCCGAAATTTTCTTCATCTGCTTGGGGTTCAGGGGCATGGTCGGCTCTTCATAGTAAAGTACGCCCAGTTCCTCGATCATACGGCCGAACTGGATCGCCGAAGTGGTCGACGTGAAGGAATGCATTTCAACTATGATGTCCACATCCGGGCCAATGGCCTTGCGCATGGCCGCCAGCCTGTCGTATCCCCTGCGCAGGATGCGGTCGGGCAGAACGCCCTGAAGATCCTGCTGGTTCCACCTGCCCTCGCCGTCCATGGCGATGACGTCCACCTTGATGGCGTCGTACCCTTCAGCCTTGGCGATCAGCGCGGCTTCGGCGTACTGTTCCGGTTCAACCAGCATGGCCTTGTCCTTGCCGTCGCCCCAGCCAAACTGGAGCTGGCTGGCATAGGTGCGTATCTTGTCGCGCGTTTTACCGCCAAGAAGCTGGTACAGGGGCACGTTGAGCGCTTTGCCCTTGATGTCCCACAACGCTATGTCTATGCCGCTCATGGCTGCCGAAAAAATGCCGCCGCCGCCCTGCCCCCAGAACGTCTTGCGCAGCATTTTTTCCCAGATGGCTTCACTGCGCATGGGGTCCATGCCCAGAAGTATCCCTGCCAGATCCCTGGCCACGCCGAAACCGCCGGAGGCGCCCACGCCGTAGGCCAGCCCCACCTCGCCGTATCCGCTGATGCCCTCGTCTGTATTGATCCGTACAACCACCGGACGCCATTTGCTGGTGGCGGACTGAAAATCATTGGCAACGTCAATAATATCAATGCTTGTAATCTTCATATGCGTCTCCTGTGAACATGCTTAATACTTTTGCAGGGCAAGAATGCCCGCCGCCACCGTTGCCGCTGCGCCTGTGAAGACGAGGCAGAGCAGCCCGCCGCCGTAGTGGCCGGTGGTAGAGATGAAGAAGCCGATCATGGCGGGGGCCAGTGAGGCCAGGCCATTGGCCAGACCGTTCATGATGCCCGAAGCCGTGGACATTGAAGAAGAAGGAATGATGCCCTGAAGCAGGGTCCAGGCCACGGGCGTGCCCATGGTGCAGAAAGCCACGGCCAGGGCCAGCAGCACGGCGGACAGATACTTGTGCTCCGTGGAGGCCCCAAAGTACACGCAGATGCCCGCGAAAAACATGGCAGCCATGAGAATGGGCGCGCTTCTGCCCACCTTGTCGGCCAGAACGCCGCTGAATACCTTGAATATTATGGAAAGCACGAACGGCAGCGATGCCAGCCAGCCCATTTCCTGCCAGCTGAAGTTTCTGGCTGTCTTGAGGTAACTCGGCAGCCAGGTGATGAGTCCCCAGTACATGCACTGCAGGCAAAGGTACCAGAACACCAGCAGCCAGTAGCGGTAGTTGCCCACAAAGCCGCTCAGACGTGTTTTAAGCGGGATGACTTCGGCCTTGGGGCCGGGCGTTTCCTGCCCATCTTCAATCAGGGAAAGTTCGGCCGCGTTGATGCTCTTGTGTTGCCGGGGCGTGTCAGCGGTGTGCCGCCAAAGGAGGTAAAGCGGGATCAAGCCCAAGACCAGGCACACCCAGAAATTCGAGCGCCAGCCGAACCCGGCGATCAGGTAGGCGAAAAACGGCATGGCTATGGCCGGAGCAACAGACTGGCCCACAACCCAGGCGGCATTGGCCCGGCCTCGTTCCTGCTTTGGAAACCAGTTTTTTACAAACACGCTTTGCAGCGGGTAGTACACGCCCTCGCCAATGCCGAGCAGCACCCTGCTGGCGATGATCAGCGTGAAGGTGGAGGCAATGCCGCCCATAAACAGCGACACTGTCCACAGCCCTATACAAAACATCATGGATTTGCGCGGGCCGAGATAGTCTCCAAGGGGCGACAGCACCACGTTGGCCACACCGTACGCCGCCAGAAACACTGACATCATCATGCCGATCTGTACCGGAATGCCCTTGATGCCCATCTCAACCAAAAAGGGATCATTGGCGGCCAGCACCGAAACATTGACTCTGTCCAAATAAGCTATAAATATACCAATGAACAAACAAAAAACAATGACAAAACGTTTTTTTGTAGGTATTTCCTGCTGTGACGCGCTATGTAAGCCAGGCATCACTTCTGTGTTCATGGTTCTTCTCCCTCTGAGAATTTGCTAGTTGCTAATGCGCATCAATTTTTCTTCTAGCTGAAGAATGGAACTCCCTTTTACATAGACATTGTGAAGCATGCCGGCTTAACTTCCTTGAAATATGTCTTAGTATGCACTCTACGGACTATGCTGATACTGGTAAAATTGTTTTTACTTCTCGATTGATAACTTCAGCTTATCAATCGTCAAAAAACAAGAGGAAAATCAATGCAAATGACTTTGCGCCAGATTGAGGCTTTTCTCATGGTGGCTGACATGCGCAGTTTTACTGCTGCGGGAACAGCGCTTCATATCACCCAGAGCGCGGTCAGCAATCTCATCAAGGAGCTGGAAGGACAGGTGGGAGTGCCGCTTTTTGACAGAACGTCACGTTTTGTCTCCCTGTCGCCAGATGGCCGGGAATTTTACGGGCTGGCCCAAAAGGCCTTTCATGAATTTCTGCTGATGGAAAAATATGCGGGCGACCTCTGCAGCCTGCGCGCCGGGCGCGTGCGCATCGTGGGCGCGCCGCTTATTGCCTGCACCTTGCTGCCGCTGCTGCTGGCGCACTTCACACGGGCGCAGCCCAATATCCGCGTGGAGCTGGTGGACCAGCCCATGGCGCAGGTGCAGTCAAGCATACAGCAGGGAGATGCCGAAGTAGGCTTTGGCCCGGCCCGCCATCCGGAAGCAGGAATAACCGCGCAGCATTTCTTTTCCACGCCGGTGAGCATGCTCTCGCGGCCTGACCACCCCCTGGCTGGCCGCAAGAGCACCTGGGCCGAGGTCAAAAAAGTGCCTATCGTCGCTGTGGGCAGGGAATCCGTCGGGTATATCGCAGCGGACGTGGGGCCGCAGCCGCCTTTTCTCATCGGCCATGTGGTCAACCAGATGCCCACGGCTTTTGCCCTTGCCGCTGCGGGCTGCGGTGTGGCTCTTGCCGGGCGCTTTTCACTGCTGCTGGCCCGGGGGTACGGGCTTACGGCCACCCTGCTGCACGAACCAGTTTTACAGCGCAAAATGCTGATGTACACTCCCGCGCTTCGCAAGCTTTCTGACGCGGCGCGGGCCTTTGTCAGCTTTGCCAAGGCCTTTGTGCGCGCCCACGACCCCAACACCCTGGATTCCGACAGCATTGTCGCCCTGGCTCCCGCACCGGATGCCAACGCGGACGGCCTCGACCGTTAGAGCAGTTCACGAATGAAATGAGTTAAATGCTCTGCAAGGATTTTTCTGAAAATCCTTGCCACGAAATGCGAGTAGGCAGGCTTTTGCCTGCCGTACGCGAGCATTTCAAGTGTTAAATGCTCTAGGACGTTCTCACCATAAACCTCTCCGGGATGCGCCCGTCCTGACCCCGCATTGCCGCCCGGATTGACGCCGTATTGACGCCCGCCGGGGCCACGGCTGCCGCCAGCCAGCTCTTCCTGATGCGGGCCGGGCCTGTTTCATCCCGTCAAAGGGCTGCAAACAAAGAATGTCCGGCTTGCCGGACATTCCTTGCAGAAACTCTGCGTCTCTTTGTATGCGTACCGAGCGCGTAATGCCAAGCTGACAGCCCGCCGCGCACGTCGCATGCGTATTCTCAAAAGATATCTGGGTCTGGCCTAAAGCATGCCCATGGCGTGGAACAACCACACAAAGCCCGTGAGGGTCAGAATGCTCACGCCGTTGGTCACCACGGCGGTGAGGGCAGCCTCTTCAGGCACGGCGCTGTAAACCTCGGCAATGACGCTGACCAGCAGGGCCGTCGCCGTAGCGCTGATAAGCACGGGAATGACCAGCCACAGCCCAGTGATGCCCATGACGTGCAGGATGCCCCAGCACAACAGGGGATGCAGCACCAGCTTGCAGAAGATGAACCACACCTGCCGCAGCGCCATTCCGCCATGCGAGCGGCGGGTAGCAAGAGCAAGCTTTTGCCGCAGGTCAAGCCCCAGAGCCAGCAGCATGCAGGGTGCGGCCGTATAGCCCACAAGGCTTATGGCGCGATCCAGGGGTTCCCACAGGCCCAATCGTGACATGGAGAGCACCGCGCCCGCCAGGGTGGCCAGCAGCAGGGGATTGCCCAGAATGAAGATGCGCACCAGACTGCCGGCAAAACTCAGCGGGTTGCCGCCTTTCCAGGCCAGAGAACCGGCCAGGATGTCAAGCCTGGCCTGCGCCAGAATAATGACGACATTGGGCGTGAGGATGGCGAGGCCCGCCACCAGCATGGCTTCGGTGTTGCCGGGCCAGAGGTTGGACACAATGGGCAGGCCCACAAAGGCCGCGTTGCAGGCCGAGCAGGAAAACCCGCTGATGACGGCGGGGCCGATGCCCCGGCGGCTGAACAGCTTGTCTCCCATGTACCCAAGCACATAGACGACCATCTGCGACCCGATGAGGCCCAGCCAGAAGCCGCCTCTGGACAAATCTTCGGGGCGTGCCCCGGCCAGCAGGTGCAAAATGAGCAGCGGCAGGGCCACCTTGAGCACGTAGACGCCAAGCACTGGCCCGGCGTTTTCGGGTAAAACGTCGCGCGCCCTCAGCAGCGCTCCGAAGGCAATGACGCAAAATACGGGGATAACAGCAAAAAGTGCATGAAACATATCAACTCTCAACCATGCAATACGGTAATTTTTTGGGGTAGATCCATGCGGAATCTGCCCTGGCGTCGCATCTGGCAGACGCCAGCCACAAGGCGGCGGCACAAACATGGCTGTGCCGCTCCACGGCGAAACAAGGCATTCAGCCCTCAGGGCCGATGAACTTCGGGCATATCCATTCTCAAGGGTTACGCTACGTCACAGTCTGCGTGTGCAAGAAGGCGGCACAACCGCCCGCATCCGCAACGCGGCTGTCATGCTCCCCCAGGACAATTCCGTCAAGGGCGCGAGCAGACCCTGCTGGCCATGGCTCAAACTGCGTGTACGCCTTTGCTGCGGGCGGCCATGCACGCGGCCGGCAGAGCAATTTCAGAGTAAAAATGCTCCAGGCTGTCCTTCGGGGCGGCCGCGCCTCATGTTTCCACAGGTACGCCGCCGCACGCAGGGCCAGCATGCTCTTCAAGCCGTGCCCTGTCCAGCCAGCCACAAAAACGTCACAATGTCCGGCTGGCGTAAGTACGCCCCCGGCCGTGGCACACGGCAAAACCCCCGATCCTGACGACCGGGGGTTTGCAGTGTTGCTGTCCGGCATACACCGGCAGCGCAAAAAACGGTTGGCGTCCTATTTTTTGTCAGTCTTGCCAGCGGGCTTGTCGGCAGGGGCAGCGGGTTTTTCCGCAGCCTTGTCGGCGGGCTTGTCGGCGGGCTTGGACGCTTCGGCGGCAGGAGCGGCAGCGGCGTCGCCCTCGGGGGCCACGGGCTTGAATTCCACCTTCTGCTTGTTCATGGCCGCGATGATGTCAGCGGTCACGTCAGTCTTGGGGTCAAAAGAAGCCGCCGCTTCGGAACTGATGATAAGGGCATAGCCCTTTTCAGTGCGGTACGCATTGACGATGCGCTGCATGGTGTCATACAGCACGTTGACCACGTTCTGCTGTTCCACCTGCATACGCTGCTGCGACATCATATAGACGGTCTGCAGTTCTTTCTGGGCGTCGGCGTCACTGCCGTTCTTTTCAAGGCGTCCCTGAATGGCGTTCAGCTGTTCCTGCATGTCGGCCTGAAGGGCTTCAAGGTGTTTCACCCCGGCCTTTCCGGCTTCGCTGTCACGCATGATGCGCGTCATATCCACGACCGCCAGCTTGGACTGGGACGTGCCTTCGCCCTGTTGGCAGGCTATAAGCATCAGACTCAGCAGCAGGGCCAGCGGCATAAAATAACGGATTCGCATGGTGATGGATACTCCTCATCAGAATTGCCGTGTTACGCTGAACAGCCCGCACGGCGGTGTTGCCAAAGGTGTACGTTGTTTTTACAGCCACCTCAACCGTTTTTTCCCAACCAATCCCCGTTGGTGCATAAATTTCGGCGCAAGGCGTTTTCTCCTGGCGCATGGCGGCACCGCCCCCCCCGCTGCCCTATTGCAGTGCGGCGTAGTGCCCCTTCATGCGCGCCACCTTGGCCACATAGGCGCGTGTTTCGGCCACAGGCAGGCGGCGGGTGAGGTCTTCATACAGTTCTTCGGCGGTCATGGCGTTGATGGCCTCCAGAGCTTCTTCATTGCTTTTGCCATAGAGCCGCAGAAAACGGTTGGGCCCCATGTTGTACGCCGCCACCGCGCAGTATTCGCGGGCGCGCGGGTCATACACCCCGGCAAAGTACCGTGTGAGCAGGATATGAAGATAGGTGGTTCCGTAGCGGATGTTGACTTCCGGCACGCTGAGTTCGTCAAAACTGATGTCGCCCGTATGTCCATACAGATACTTGTGCACTTCGCCGCTGGCGGTATCCGGCAGTATCTGCATGAGTCCCATGGCCGACTTGTTGCTCACAAGGGTGGTTGAAAAGGAACTTTCGCTGTGAATGATGGCATATACCAGTTCGGTGCTGATATTATACCGCCTGGCAAAATTTTCCACCAGCTGCTGGTAGCGCACGGCCCTGGCTGGCAGGCTGCCGTAAGTCAGGTTGTCGTCGTCCGCCAGCGCGCCGTCTTTTTCCGTCCGTCCCGGACGCGCCCTGCCGTCCGCCCGCGGAATAAAGGGACTGTAGCCCTCCAGCAGGGTTTCGGCGGCGAGCCAGCGCAGGGGCAGGCCCCTGGCGTCCAGAGCGTCGCCATACTGCGGCGGCTGCACGGCCAGAAGAAAGGGCATGGAGAATCCGTCCAGCGCAAGCAGGGGGGCAAGCTGAACCAGGGAGTCCTGACCTTTGGCAAAAAGCCCGTCTGGCTCCATCCCTGCGGGCAGGGGCGACCCGGCCGTGGCGACCGTGGCCACTGCGGGCGAAACCGCGCGGCGCAACGCCCACAGGCGCGAGCCGTCGCCGCGCGAAACAATGGGAGCGGGCATATCCTCAGGCCGCAGGCTGATCACCAGAGGGCTCGCCCGGCGGCGCACCTCATACCCTTCCCTCTGCGGCACAAAGCCTGCCAAAAGCCCCAGGAGCAGCAACGCGCCGCCGAGGCAAGAGGCTATGATGAGAAGGGTTCTGCGGGGCTTCATGAGTGTTCCTGTGCTCTGTGGGTCTTGCCCTTGGCTTTTGGCATGACGGTTAGGACGGCTTTGGCGCGCGCCTTGCGCGGCACCGCGTCTGAACCTTGCCATGCCCGGTATTTTTCCGGCGCGTTGTCTGCGTTGACCGCCGTATGATCTGCCGCGCGAACTGCCGCATGATCTGCCGCATGATCTGCAGCGCGAACTGCCGCATGAACTGCATTGTCCGGCGCGTTGTCATCCGTTTTGTCCGGCGGGCGTCATTGCCTACGCGGACATAAAGACATTGCGGGCCGCATTTAACCAGATGCAAATTTACTGCCACTCAAAAAAATAGACCGGATTTCAAGCAGGTTAAAAAACATTCTGAAAATCCTGTCCTGGAAAGGTCAAAATAATGAATGCCGTTGACCTGACGGTCGTTCAGGAATATGATTATTAGTCTGCGGCAAGTTCTGACTTTTTTGTCTACAGGACTGCGGGCCATAAAAGCAGACCTGCCTTCCAGCAAAAAACATCCTGGCGGCTGTGGCATGAAAGGCCGCAGCCTTTTATATTTTTCCAGGGCGGCCATGCCCGCCCTGCGGAAAACGGAGTACGCGGTGGCACAGCACACCAAAGAAGATATCCGCGAAGAAATCATTCGACTTCTGAAATATGCCCCGCCAGAAATGCGCATGGCCGTTCTTGCGCTGTTGCCCGCCACCAAACGGACTCTCAATCAGGGCTACAGGCCCACCATGCGCGGCACGCCGCTGCGCAGTTGGCGCTGTTTGCTGCACCTGCTGTCTTCCGTGGCGTCCATGCAAAGCGATACGGAAATGCTGCTGCGTGTTTCCAGCGACCTGCTCGCCATAGCCGACCGTATGGCCCCTCCCGGCGAAGTGTTGCGCCAGAGCGCCGAAATTCTTGTGCATGCCATGCATGCGGAGCTGTACGTCTGCCGTCTGCGCAACAGCAAGGGCGAGTGGGTGGCGCGCTCGGCCAACCATGTGCGCGGAAAGTCCATCCCCATCGTGGCCCCCATGCTGGAAGAAAGCCTGCGTGAACACCCGGTCATGAACGCCATTCTGCAACGCCACACGCGCTACGTTGTTTCCAACAACCTCCAGGCCCTTGAAAGGGGCGGCGACTCCTTTGACTGCATCATCTATAAGGAGGGCTACCGCTCGCGCCTGGCCTTTGTGCTGCGTGAGCGCAACGACAAGCCCCCCTTTGGCCTTGTCATGCTGTACACCACAAGGGAGTACGGCTTTGAGAATTTTGACGAGCGTTTTCTCGGCAAGTGCGCGCGCCTTGTATCCCTCACCGTGGGCCGCCGCATAGCCGTTGCCCGCGACACCCTGGAAAAAGCCGCCGGAGCCATGGCCCACTATGGCAATAACGCCCTCAACATCATGCGCAACCAGGCGGAATACTGCGGTGAGCTTGTGGAGGATATCGACGCCAACCAGGCCCGCGCCCTGCGCCTTGCGCGGGAACTGATGGCGGAGTTTCCCGATGATACGCGCGGCCGCATGCTGGCCGTTGAACTGGAGAGCGCTCTCGCTCACGCCGACCTCACAGAACTCGCCGGGCATCTTGGCGGCGTGCTGGAAGGCACACGGCGCATGACCCGCATCATCAATTCACTGAAAAAATCCGTGGAGCGTCCGCGTCTCATGCATTACGCCCTGGGGCATGACGTGCTGCGTCTGGAAGACGATTTGCCAAGGGAGGATTAGCATGCGCCTTACGGGCATCTTTCCTTTTCTCACTACGCTTAAAGCATATACGCCCCTCGATTTCAGGGCGGACCTCATGGCCGCCATCACCGTTACGCCCATGGCCGTTCCTCAGGCCATGGCCTACGCCATCATCGCGGGAGTGCATCCACAATACGGCATATACGCCTGCATGCTGCCCGTGGTCCTTGCGGCACTGTGGGGTTCTTCGCGTTTCATGGCCGCCGGGCCCACCAACGCCATCTCCATGGTGATTTTTTCCACCATGGCTACGGTGAGCGTGGGCGGCGTACACATCCTCAACCTGCCCGAAGAAGTGCGCATGACCTATATTTTCGGTCTCGCGCTCTTTTGCGGCCTCATACAGGTGGGCATGGGCCTGGCGCGGCTGGGCGACCTTGCCAACTTCATTTCCCACTCCGTCATGGTGGCCTTTACCACGGGCGCGGCCCTGCTTATCGGCATGGGACAGCTCAAGACGGTTCTTGGCATACCCGGCCCCAAGAAAGCGGGCTTTTTTCACCAGATATTCGACGTGCTGCACGGCTTGCCGCAGGCCAACTTCTGGTGTGTGGGGCTGGCGGCCCTGACCATAGTGCTGGCCATAAGCTTCAAGCGCGTCTCCCGCCGCTTTCCCGCCTCGCTGGCCGCTCTGGCCGTTGTCACGGCCATTGCCTGGTATTTCAAGGTGGACCAGTACGGCGTCCGCCTTGTGGGAAT
>NZ_JAVESS010000015.1 GCF_034006445.1 Desulfovibrio sp.
GCCCCGCCTTGCCGCCCGCCGGAGGCGGCCCAAACAACAGAAAAGAAAAGCTCCCGTGCCCGCAGGGCACAAAAGCCACCTCTCAAAGGACAAGCCCTGCTTCATTTTCTTCAGAGCGCCAGTCCGCAGCCCACACTACGTCGCCCGCCGCGCAGGCGGCCCAAACAACATAAAATAAGAGCCCCCGTGAACGAACACTCTGAAATGTGAAGTATTTCAGAGTTAATCTGCCCTGATCCCAGGGGGCGAGGCGAGGAAAAAAAGGGCCGCGCGAGGCGGCCCAAGGAAAGGAAATCCATTAAAAATCCAGGTTAAAACGAGTACCGCAGGCCAAGACTGAATTCATTGGCGTAGGGAGCCACTCCGACGGAGTTTTTTTCTCCATCAAATTTTTTGCTGACTTCGGTGTAGCCCAATCCTACGAAGCGATACGCCAAGTCCGCAGAAAAATGCTCCGTGAAGGCATAAGAACAGCCTGCACCAGCGTTCCAGGCAAAAACTGTATCATACTGAGTTAAGCTGCCGCTGACTCCCTCGTCCGGATCGCTTAATTCTGACTTATATTTGCTCTTTATAAATCCCAAACCTGCGCCGGCACCAATGTATGGGGTAAATGCTGTGCTGTTATGAAAATCCCAGTAGGCGTTCAAAAACAGTGTTTGAACGTTCCATTCTCCCTTTGTTGATGCTTTTACATCCTTTCCTGCGAGGTTAAAATTATTATCCCATGTTTTGCTCATGTTGCTCCGGATGGCATATTCGAGTTCCGTCCTGACAGGAACTTGATACTGTGGGTAGAAATCATACCCAACAAAGATCCCCCCGCCTACAGTGTTCTGCGAATACTCACTCATGCCCAGCGAATTAAAATCTCCGCCTTTTGAAAATTTGCCCGTGCTCTGGATGGAGTCAAGGAATTTAAGCCCAGCATACACCCCAGAGGTCTCAGCCGCAGCGGGACCTGCAAGTGCAACCATTAGAATGAGGGGTAGAACCACACGCTTGAACATAGGAATCTCCTTCTCTAATGCCGGTTAAATGAAACCGATATAATTTCTACTACTCTCACTACTTTCGTATAGCAATAGAACCCTCAGGTCAGCAGATGATCTTTTTCATTTTACTACTAATGGTCAGGTTGACCAATGGCCAGGTTGACCAATGGCCAGCCCCCGGGGCGCACCGCCTATCTATTTTGGCTGGCCTCGGCATCAACACCGGAAGCAGCATACCGGCGCCTTGCAATCATTGGTCATGGCAGCGGGCTCTTGACCGGGCTATCCGCGATGGCAATTAGCGCGCCATCAGGGCAAACACGCCCCACCCGAGGTATTTACGGCTGTAGGTAACATAGCGCAAGGGCTCGGTCGTCAGCTGGTCCCGAACTTCCTTTGCAAAATCATCGTCAGGGTTGGCTTCGAGCCAGCGGCGCATGGTCAGCCACTTGGCCGCTTCGTACCTGTCCCACCCTTCCTGGTCGGCCAGCACCATCTCCACAACGTCGTAGTTGAGGTCGTGGAAATGGGCCACAAGATCGGGGAGCCTACGGAAATCGGCGATGGAACCGGCATGGCATCCCCTGGCGGCTTCTTCCGTTGGCGGCAGCTGCAGCCAGTAGGGTTCGCCCACAAGAATAATCCCTCCGGCGCAAAGGCTCTTTTCGAGAAGTTCAATGGTGCCGTCGATCCCGCCGCCGATCCAGGTAGCGCCTATACAGGCCGCCACATCAACCTTTACGTCCGCGATGTAGCCAGCGGCATCGTTGTGAATGAACGCGACCTTGTCCACAACGCCGAGCTCAGCGGCGCGCTGCTTGGCCTGCTCGGAAAAGAGCGTGCTCATATCAACGCCAATGCCGATAATTCCGTAATCTCGCGCCCAGGTACACAGCATTTCGCCTGACCCGCTGCCAAGGTCCAGTATGCGCATTCCTGCTTTGAGCCGTAAGGCCGCGCCCAGCACGGCGAGCTTTTCCGGCGTGTAGGGGTTATGGATGCGGTGGGCGCTTTCAGTAATGGTGAATATGCGTGGGATATCCAAAGTAGGTTCCCCTTCATTAAGTAGCTTCTGATGCTGTTCTGCGGATAAATACCTGTATAAAAGTTTGGTTATTAAATGGCAATATTTATAGGCCAGACTGATTCATCGACATCACGCGGTGCAGTGACCAACGTAGTTACGGCCAGCAGGGCAGTGCATGCATAAAAAAAGCCCTCTGAAGGTTCAGAGGGCTTCGCGGAAAGTACGGAAAATTTTTGCAGGGTGGCTGATTGACCGGTTTCGTCACGTGCCGGGGATCTGGCGGATGCCCGCCAAGGTACACAAGGCGGCTCAGACATGGTCAGGCCCAAAAGGAAGTCAGGTCGCTAAAATTGCGGCGGGCCGTCTTCCAGAGCCTGGGCCAGTTCGCGCAGGGCAGACAGGCTTTCTTCCGCTTCAATGGGAGTCAGCGTGTGCAGGGCAAAACCCGCATGCACAATAACATAGTCGCCGATATTGGGTTCTTCAGGCAAAAGCATGACAGAAGCGTTCAAAAAAGTCTGGCTTTCACCCACGCGAACGCGGGCCATACCTTCACCAAAAAGTTCTTCAATACGCGCGGGAATGGCAAGACACATAGTTACCTCTTGTCAGGCAGATAAACACTGTTGCGGTTTCGGCAAGCCTTGATGCGTCCACAAGCCACCGCAAACTGAGGGAAATGCAGCTTATCAGCCCGGACAGGAGTAGGCAAGCAGCCGGGGCGGAAGATCTTTTTGGCAAAATTGTTTTGTTTGCCGCAGCAGGGGCGTCACACAACGCGAGGTACTTGCGAATCCTTGACTTTAGGCGGCTCTTTGCCCAAACTACAGTGATTTTTCTCACTGCCAATGACATTTATTTTCTTGCGACATCAGTGCCGGGAGCCCCAATGAGTGATTATAAGAAAACGCTGAATTTGCCCCAAACCGCCTTTCCAATGAAAGCCAATCTGGCCCAGCGCGAGCCGGAAACCCTCAAGAAGTGGGAATCCATTAATGCCTGTGCCGCCATGGTGGAAGCTTCGGGCAGCAAGGGAACCTACATCCTGCATGACGGCCCGCCCTACGCCAACGGGCACATTCATATGGGCACGGCGCTGAACAAGATTCTCAAGGACATTATCGTCAAGTCCCGCAACATGGCGGGCTATACCTCGCGTTATGTTCCCGGCTGGGACTGCCACGGCCTGCCCATCGAACACAAGGTCGAGCAGGAACTCAAGGAAAAGAAAAAGGAACTGCCGGCCCATGTGGTGCGCAAGCTCTGCCGTGAGTACGCCTCCAAGTGGATTGACGTGCAGCGCAAGGAATTCAAGCGCCTGGGCGTGCTCGGCAACTGGGAAGATCCCTATATGAGCATGAAGCCCGCCTATGAGGCGGCCACGGCTGACGAACTGGCCAAGTTTGTGGCCACTGGCGGCGTGGTGCGCTCCAAAAAGCCCATTTACTGGTGCTGCTCCTGCCATACGGCGCTGGCCGAGGCCGAGGTGGAATACTATGACCACACCTCGCCTTCAATCTATGTGCGCTTCGCCCTGCCCGACGAGGGCCTCAAAAAGGTCTTTGCCGCTGCCGACCCCTCTCGCGCGCATGTGGTCATCTGGACCACGACGCCCTGGACGCTCCCCGACAACATGGGCGTCTGCCTGCACCCCGAATTCACTTACGCCCTGGTGGAAGCCGACGGCAGCCAGTATATTCTCGCCGAAGAACTGGTGAAATCCTGCGCCGCCACCTTTGGCTGGAGCGACTACACCATCCTTGACCGCGCGCCCGGCGTGAAGTTTGAAGGCCTCAAGGCGCGGCACCCCTTCTATGACAGGGACTCCCTCGTCATTCTGGGCCAGCATGTGACCCTGGACGCGGGTACGGGCTGCGTGCACACCGCGCCTGGCCATGGCCGCGAAGACTATGAGGTGGGCCTCAAATACGGCCTGGAAGTCTATTCGCCCATGGACGACGCGGGGCGCTTTTTGCCCAGCGTGGAATTTTTCGCTGGCCTGAATGTTTTTGAAGCCAACCCCAAGGTTATCGAAAAGCTGGAAGAAGTTGGCGCGCTGTTGCAAAAGGCCAAGATCAGGCACTCCTACCCGCACTGCTGGCGCTGCAAGGAGCCTGTCATTTTTCGCGCGACCACCCAGTGGTTTATCAGCATGGAAAAGAATGACCTGCGCGGCCGCGCCCTCAATGCCATTGACGAACAGGTGCGCTGGATTCCCGCCTGGGGTCGTGAGCGCATCCATAATATGGTGGAGTTCCGCCCCGACTGGTGCATCTCGCGCCAGCGCCAGTGGGGCGTGCCTATCATGGCCCTGCTGTGCGAAGACTGCGGCGAGGCCTGGAACGATGCCAATTGGATGCATGAAATGGCCGCGCGCTTCGCCAGCCATCCCACGGGCTGCGACTACTGGTACGAAGCCGATCTGAAGGATATCGTGCCCGAAGGGCTGGCCTGCCCGCAGTGCGGCGGCAATCACTGGAAGCGCGAAACGGACATCCTGGACGTGTGGTTTGACTCCGGCACAAGCTTTGCCGCTGTGTTGGAAAAACGCCCCGAACTGGGCTTTCCGGCTGATCTGTATATGGAAGGCTCCGACCAGCACCGTGGCTGGTTCCACAGTTCCCTTCTGGTCAGCGAAGGCACGCGGGGCTGCGCGCCTTACCGCTCCGTGCTTACCCACGGCTACGTGGTGGACGGCGAAGGGCGCAAGATGTCCAAATCCATCGGCAACGTCATCGCGCCGCAGGAACTCATTGAAAAATTCGGGGCCGAAATCGTGCGCCTGTGGGTTTCTTCCGTGGAATACCGCGAAGACATCCGCATTTCGGACGAAATCCTTGGCCGCCTTGTGGACGCCTATCGCCGCATCCGCAATACCTGCCGCTACATCCTCGGCAACCTGAACGACGTTTCCGCCCACGATCTGCTGCCGCTGGACACGCTGGAGTCTCTTGACCGCTTTGCCCTTGATGCGGCCGGTCGCGTGCACGAGCGTGTGCAGCAGGCCTATATGGATTTTGACTTCCACAAGGTTTACCACACCCTGCACAACTATTGCGTCACCGACCTTTCGTCCGTGTATCTGGATATTCTTAAGGATCGTCTCTACGCTTCGGCCCCGGCCAGTCACGAGCGGCGTTCGGCCCAGACGGCCCTGTGGCACATCCTGTGCCTGCTGCTGCGCGACATGGCTCCGGTGCTGTCTTTCACCGCCGAGGAAATCTTCAGCCATCTCCCCGAAAGCCTGCGTGGCCCGGAACTCACGGTGTTTGCCCTGCCGCCGCTGGAAGCCGCGCCCTACCTTCTTGACGAAGGCACGCGCGACGACTGGAACGTGCTGCTGGCCGTGCGCGGCGCTGTGACCAGGGCCATCGAACCCATGCGCCGCGAAGGCATCATCGGGCATTCGCTGGACACGCGCGTTACCCTTTTTGTGGCCGACGAGCTGCGCCAGCGGCTTGAGGGCCTGCATACCGACCTGCGTGCCGTGTGCATTGTGTCGCAACTGCATATGGAAGCTCTGGACCGCGCGCCCCAGGCGGCGTATCAGGATGAAGAGGTGGCGGGCCTTGCCATTGGCGTTGAAAAGGCGCGCGGCGAAAAATGCGAGCGCTGCTGGATCTACAGCACCGAGCTTGGAACCGATCCCGCTCATCCCGCCTTGTGCCCGCGCTGCACGGCGGTTATCAAGGCTATGGAATCCTGAGGATTATGCGCAAACGCTACCGTATTCTCGGGGGCATGGCCCTGCTGGCACTGGCGCTTGATCAATTGAGCAAGTATATTGTCATGCAGACCATCCCGGAGCACAGACCCGTTCCGGTGATCCAGGGTCTGTTTGACCTTGTGAACATACGTAACCGTGGAGCGGCCTTTGGTTTTTTGAACCGCTCCGATATCGAGTGGCAGTTCTGGCTGTTTCTGGTCGCAACGGCAGTGGCCGCGTGGGCCATATTCATGCTGGTTCGCAGCTCGCATGAAGACCCCTGGCTGTTTGCAGGCCTGGGGCTGGTTCTGGGCGGGGCATTGGGCAACCTGGTGGACCGCGTCCGCTTTCGGGCGGTTGTGGACTTTCTGGATGTCTACTGGGGCGACTGGCACTGGCCTGCCTTTAACGTGGCCGATTCGGCCATCTTTGTGGGGGCCGCCCTGGCCTGCCTCGCCATGTGGCGTCAGCCTTCCGGGGCCGGAGACAAAACGGGCCGTAACGCCGGGAAAGCCTCCGGCAAGGGAGGTAATGCCGCATGATGTTTCATTGGTGGCATGTGGTTCTGGTTATGATTCCTATGATCCCCACGCTGTGGAGCCTCATCCACATATGGGGGCATGAGTTTCCCACACCGCAGCAACGGGCGCTGTGGCTCGTGCTGGTGGTTTTTTTACCGGTTATCGGCGGTATCATCTATATTTTCACAGGGCGTAAAAAAGCCCTGGGAAAAGTGCAAATTTGAAAAAGAGGATATTATGCGCACATTCCGTACATTGTGCTTTGTCACGCTGGCTTGCGCTGCTCTGCCGCTGAGCGCCTGCGTATCGGGCGGCAGCTCCAGCGGGGGCAGCCTCAGCCTTGAACAGCAGGTGCAGCAGCACGATGTGCAGCTGCGTCAGATGCAGCCCTCGCAGGCTGACGCCTGGAATCAGATTCAGGCTTTGCGGCAGGAACTGAATACCATGAAAGGGCAGATGGATGACCTTAACAATGCCGGCGGCGCGCGCGCCCTTGTGGATCGTGTGAACCGGCATGACGAGGCCCTGCGCCAGGTTGAGCGCAGCATGGCGCTGAACCTGAACCTTGGCGAAGCGCCGTCCGCCACTTCCGCTGCCGCGCCTGTCGCACCCATAAGTCAGGCCACGCCTTCCACCCAGACAGCGCTTCAGACTCCCAGCTACGGTCAGCCCACCTACGGGCAGGCCGCTGCAGCCGGTGCAGCCGGGTCCGTGGCCGCCGGTTCCACCGGTTATGCCGCGGCCGTGCCCGAAGGCGTGCAGCCTTACGGCGGCCAGGCCGCTGCCGCCCAGGCGTCCGCTGCGGCTCCTGCCGCCAGCACCTGGGGCCAGCCCTCTCCGCAGCCGCAACCGCAGGTACAGGCGCCGCAAAAGGACATCTCGCTGGCGCTCTATGACGCTGGCGTCAACGCCTATAATGCCCGCAAGTACGACGAGGCCCAGCGCTCCTTTGCGGACTTTCTGAAAAACTACAAGAGCCATAACCTGGCTCCCGAGGCCCAGTTCTACATGGCCGAGTGCTACTTCCAGCGTAATCAGTATGCGGACGCGGCCCTCGCCTATGACAAGGTCATCAAGGACTACCCCAAGTCCTCCAGTGCGCCCGGCGCTTACCTCAAGCAGGGCATAAGCTTCAGCAAGCTCAATCAGGGCGCGGCCTCCAAGGCCCGTCTGGAAGAGCTCATCAAAAAGTATCCCAACTCGCCCGAAGCAGCCCGCGCCAAGACCTTCCTCAAGACCAACAAGTAGATTCTCTTCATGCCGCCGTGCCGAACCTCGGCGCGGCGGCCATCTATTGCCTTTCCCCAACAGCGCCCGAAGCGCAAAGGTACACGCATGAGCGACAAAAAGGCCGAACCCGCCGTGTACAGGCAGTTGAGCGCGGACATGCGGCAGGGGCTCAAGGATATCTATCAGCAGATTTCCACAGCCTCGCAGAGCAAGCCTCTGACCGATGCCGACACGGATGCGCTTTTCCACGAAGCCACCGCCCAACTGGCCGAAGTGCTCAAAGCCACAGAAAGCGCCACCATGTCCATTATGGAAGTTGTGGAGCGGCATCTTGACTTGCAGGCGCAGAATACGGAACTCCTGGCGGCAGTGCGCGAGGGCAGGGCGTCGCAGGGGCAGATTTCGCGGCTTGAAAAAAATAATGCCCTGCTTGGCGACGATCTTACCGGCCTGCTGACTGCCCTGAGCTTTCAGGACATCACGGGGCAGCGCATCAAACGGGTGGTGACGGCGCTGAACAAGATCGAAAATACCGTGGTGGAGCTGTATATTTCTTCGGGCCTCATCATGGACGGAGCGGCAAAAGACCCGAACAAGGATACGGAGTCCCTGCAGACCGAGGCCCGTAAAGCTGTGGAGGATTTTCGCCAGAACCGCATGAAAGCCGACGGCCTCAAAGGCCCCGACGGCAACGGCGTGTCGCAGAGCGCCATTGACGATATGCTCAGTCAGCTTGGCATGTAACACGCCTGCTTCCCGGTATTTTTCAAGGCATCTTGTACATGCGAGATGCCTTTTGCTTGCCGGGCACGGCACACGCTGCCGTTGCCCCAGAGGAGAAAGTCATGAACGTATTTACTGTTGACCACGATCTGTGCCGTAAGGATGGCATCTGCGCCATGGTTTGTCCGGTGCATATAATTGACGCCGAGGTGGGCGCGTATCCCACCATGGACAAGCACAAGGCCGCCTATTGCATTGGCTGTGGCCAGTGTATGGCCTTTTGCCCTACCCAGGCCTGCGCAGCGCCAGGGCTTGACCGCAAGGACTGTAAGATCCTGCGCCCAGAGCACATGCCCACGGCGGAACAGGTTGAAGAGCTTGCGGTGTCCCGCAGGTCTGTGCGCAATTTTAAGAACAGGAACATTCCCAGGGAGCAGTTTGAACGGCTGCTGGCAGCGGCCCGTTTTGCCCCCACTGCCAAGAATACCCAGAACCTGCGCTGGATTGTGCTTGAATCGCGCGAGCAGGTGGTAAGGCTGGCGGAACTGGTGGTGGACTGGCTGCGTATTCTGCCGCAGGCCGACGCCACCATGAGTGAAGGCGTACATGCCCGCGGCCTTGTGAGCGCATGGGACAAGGGGATTGACGTGATTACCCGCACGGCTCCGCACCTGGCGGTGGTGGTCGCCCCCCAGTGGCACTGGGGACGGACGGATTCCGCCATTGCCGCTACCTATCTTGAACTGCTGGCCCACGCGCAGGGCATAGGCTGCTGTTGGGGCGGCTACATCTGCACGGCCCTGGAACACCCGGAGGCGCAGCCTGTACGGGACTTCCTCGGCATCGGGCCGGATGAGATGGCCTTTGCCGCGCAGATGATGGGCTATCCCCTTTTCAAGTCCAAGGCGCGTCCTGTGCGCAAACAGCCTGATGTGACCTGGAAGTAGACGGCCTGGCCCGATCTGACGCGCCAACGTAATTCAGCCCGGATCACGCTTGCAGCCCCCCGCCTGTGCGGGGGGCTTTTTTTTGGCCCGTACTTTGCAATGATTCTGGCACGGGCCACCGGGCCCGGGGAAAAGATGGCCGCGCACCCGTTTCAGCGCGTCTGCCAACCAAGGAGAAGCACATGCAAGCTGGCATGTTTAGCGGACTTTTTGCCGCACTCAGCACCGAGCACCGCATGAATTATGTCGCCAATAATTTGGCGAATGCCAATACGCGCGGCTATAAACGCGACACCGTGGCGTTCAAGGACACCATGGTCAGCTATGCCTTTGACGAAATTCGCGAGCCGCTCCTGAACCTCAAGTCAGATCCCCTGTTTCCCGAGCCGCTCAATGCCTCAAGGGTTCGGCTGGCGGTGTCAAAGATAGATTTTGCCCAGGGCTCCATGCAGTACTCGGGCAATCCTCTGGACGTGGCCATAAACGGCGAAAACGCCTTTTTCCGTGTGGCCACGCCAACAGGACAATTCTTGACGCGCAACGGCGCCTTTGTGCTGTCTGAAGACGGCACCATCATGACGCCGCAGGGCTATCCGGTACAGGCGCAGGGCGGCGGCAACATCACCATTCCGCAGGGTACGCGGCATATCCAGATAAGCGGCGACGGCCAGGTCATTGCCGACAACGACGTGATAGGGCAAATCGCTCTGGCCAATGTGGATAATCCGCAGAACCTTGAGAAGATGGGCAATAATCTGTACCGCCCGCGGCAGAACGTGCAGGTGGCAGAAGGCGACGCCTACGCAACCGGAGGCCGCCTGGAACAAGGCTTTACAGAAGCCGCCAACGTCGAGGTGGTACCCGAGATGGTGAACATGATTGAAGTGCAACGCCAGTTTGAAGCGTACCAGAAGGTCATGCAGACCTCGGATACGCTGGATCGCGCGGCCACGGAAAAATTGGGCCGCCGACAGGGTTAGGGCATTTTCATTCTGAAAGATCTCTTACGGCTGCGTGAGCAGACGCTCGCCGTGAAGGCGCAGGCGCGGTTCATCTGCGCTGGCAAGCGCCGGAACGGGCGTACCGTAAACTTTGAGAATGCGTATTCGCAAAGGTAGTCTGCTCAAGGGCTGACAGCGAAGGCTGAAACAAGGAGAGTTTTCCATGATGCGTTCCCTTTGGACTGGAGCCACCGGCATGGTGGCACAGCAACTCAATATTGACGTCATTTCCAACAACCTGGCCAACGTCAATACGACGGGCTTCAAGAAAAGCCGCGCCGAATTTGAAGACCTCATGTACCAGACCATGCGTATGGCCGGGTCCATAACCGAGGGCGACAACCGCCTGCCGGTGGGCATCCAGGTGGGCATGGGCACGCGCCCCACGGCCGTACACAAGTTTTTCACCCAGGGCGACTTTCAGAATACCGGCAACACGCTGGACGTGGCCATTGAAGGCGACGGCTTTTTTCAGGTGGATGTGAACGGCGAGCTCATGTACACCCGCGCCGGTTCCTTCAAGCTCAACCAGGACGGCACGGTGGTCACGGCCAATGGCTACATTTTGCAGCCGGAATTTGCCGTGCCTGCGGAAACCAAGAATATTTCCATTTCTTCGTCCGGGCATATAGCCGCGTTGGACGCCCAGGGGCAGGAACTCGCGGGAGCGGAAATTCCGCTGTACACCTTCATCAACCCCGCTGGTCTCGACGCGCGCGGACGCAACCTTTTCACGCCCACGCAGGCTTCGGCCGACGCGGTGGAAGGCGTGCCCGGAACGGCCAATGTGGGCACTCTGGCACAGGGATTTTTGGAAATGTCCAACGTGGAAGTGGTGGACGAAATGGTCAACATGATTGTTGGCCAGCGCGCCTATGAGGTCAACTCCAAGTCCATCCAGACGTCAGACTCCATGCTTGGCATCGCGGTACAGCTCAAGCGCAGTTAGGCGGTAGCAATATCATGAAATTATTGGCGGTACATATATCCACAACGGCAGATACGGTCGGGGCAGGGCGCAACGCGCGGCTTGTCAGGCTGGTCTGGTTTGCCGTGTCCGTTGTTCTGCTGGCGCTGACGCTGGCCTGCCTGTGGCAGGCCGGGCCTGTGCTGGCGGCGGGCGGTGTGCCGCAGGCCGTATGGCAGGATACTGACCGCAATCACCGGCGTTCGCCCGCACAGGTGAAAACCCAATTGCGGCAGCCACAGGTTCGCGCCGGGCAAATGCCCCTGAGCCCCGAAGCCCAGGACGCCAGAGCCGCCAAAACTAGTTCTCAACTGGCCGCCAATGCTGTGCCCCTGGCCCAGGAAGGGCAGCTGAACATGCTGGAGCAGGGCGACTGGCGGCTCAAAATCGTCTCCGCCGCCGTGACCGGTACCAGCATGGTGCTGCTGGGAGATATCGCCGTGCCCATCGGGCATATGGATCAGGCGCAGTGGGACGCCTTGCGCGCCACCCCCCTGTGGGAAGCGCCGCCAGAAGAAGGCAAGCCTCTGCAAATCAACCGCTCCCGCCTGTCGCAGGCATTACGGCAGGCCCTGGGGCAGGATGTGGCCGGGCGCTGCATTTTGCCCACGTCCCTCGTGATCCAGCGCGGCGGCCTGGTCTTCAGGGAAGACGATTTGCGCAACTATGTCGTCAAAAGCCTGACTCCCCAAATGGCGGCCATGCCGGGAGAGGCCGAACTCACGGATTTTCGTCTGCCGGAATACATTTTTCTTGCCCACAGCCAGCAGCGCGTACAGCTTGAGCCGGGCAAACTGGCTCCGGGGCGTGTGCCCCTGCGCTTTGCCGTGCAGGAGGCGGACGGCACGGTTCTGCGGCGGGTGGCGGGCACAGCCACGCTGGCCCTGTGGCTTACGGTGCCCACGGCGGCCCAGTCCATGAACAAGGGCGACGCCCTGACAGCCCAAAGCGTCACCTTTATGCGCGTCAACGCCGGGCAGTTGCGCGACCTGCCCTGGGACGGACACGGCGGCCCCTGGCAACTGGCCCGCGCCATCAATGCCGGAGACACCATCCTGCAAAGCGATCTGGCCAACCAGCTTATGGTCAAACGCGGGGATGTGGTCACACTCATATTTTCCAGAAATAACCTGCGCATCACCACGCAAGCGCAGGCTCTGGCCGACGGCGAACCCGGCGCGACCATTCCGCTGCGGAACTTGCAAACCAAAAAACAGGTCTTCGGCATTGTCAAAAACGGCAATACCGTGGAGATACACTAGGCGTTGCGGCCGTACTGACGGCAGGGCGCGGTCACCAAGGAGAGAAGCAAATGCAGGCACGTCATGTCATACCCGTTCTGGCGCTGGTCTTTGCGCTGTGCGCCGCCTGCGGCGGCGGGCCGCGCAAGCATCCGGCCTTGCAACCGCCTGTTGTCGATCCGCAGGAATACAGGCAGGAAGCCAATGCGGCAAACAACCCCGGCTCGCTTTTTGCGGCCAGTGAGCAGGATACGCTTTTTTCCGACAGCCGCGCCCGCAGGGTAGGGGATATCGTTGTGGTCAAGCTGGTGGAAAACACCAAGGCCCAGAACAAGGCTGAAACCTCATCGAAAAAGAACAGCGGCAACGATTATCAGGTGGGCGCGCTTTTCGGGCAGAGCTCTAGTGGTTTTATTCCTTTGCTGGGCGTTGGACCCACCAGCAAGGTGGGGGTTCCGGCCCTGACCTCGAGCTCGGCCAGCGACCTTTCTGCCACGGGCAAGACCAAGCGCGAAAACTACGTCACCACCTCACTGGCGGCTCGCGTCATCCGGGTGTTGCCGGGTGGTCTGCTGCAGATCGAAGGCGCGCGTGAAATCCGCGTCAACGAGGAAACAGAGTATATGGTGGTGCGCGGCATGGTGCGTACCAAGGACGTGAGCGCAGACAACAGCGTGCTTTCAACCCAGATCGCCGATGCCAGCATTGAATACTATGGCCGCGGCGTACTGGCCGACAAGCAGAAGCCCGGATGGTTCACGCGCCTTATGGATAACGTCTGGCCGTTCTAGCTTTAGCACGCCCCTTCTGGATTGGCGTGGCGCTTTGAAGTGCGTAGTGGGAGAGGGATGTGAACGCAGGCCGATCCGACAGAAACGCACCACGGTGAAGTGCTTTGTGGGGAAGGGATGTGGTTGGCCCGTCGATGGCGATGTGGAATGTTTTGTGGGGAAGGGATGTGGTTGGCCCGTCGATGGCGACGCGGAATGCTTTGTGGGGGAGGGACCCTTTTGCAAAAGGGTCTCCTCCCCCACGCCCCCACCCCCTAAAACCTTTATTGCCGTTAGGGCGTATTGGCTTTGAATGGGTTGCGCACTGACGCTGCACTACAGGGACGGACGTGGGCCGGGGCGCGTGTGGGCTGGGACGGGCGCTGTACGAGAGTGACCGGCGTGGGCGCAGGGATGGGGTTGCGCGGACAACGACAGGCTTGGACTGGAGCGGTTCGCAGGGCAGAGCAGGCCTGCTGTATGGGTGCCGCTTGCACTGCGTGGAAGGATATTTCCGGCCCAGCATTGTATACTGAGCCGAAAAGCCATAATTTTTTGACCCGCAGGCAAAAAAAGCTTGCCAAGCCCTGCCCGTTCGGGTAAATCAATCTTCGCGCCGAAGTGGTGGAATTGGTAGACACGCTAGGTTCAGGGTCTAGTTCTCGCAAGGGAGTGGGAGTTCGAGTCTCCCCTTCGGCACCATCTTGAACTCCAAGAGAGTTCAAAGAAGCCCGCTAAGCTAACAGCTTGGCGGGTTTTCTGCTTTTTAAGGCTCCAACTAAGTTCATCTACGTCTTTTGACATACCCCAATATTGGGGGTAGTTCTGGGGGTACGGAGTCTAAAGAGGTGGTTGGAAGCCATTTCAATACCCCCAGAGTGCAAAGCATTGCTGGCCGCCTGTTTTCCAACATTTCCCGTCTTCCACCTCTCGCAGACCGCACCGATACCCCCACGGGGGAAGCATATACCCCCAAATTGTAGGTTCGATACCCCCCCACCGTGAGGAATACCCCCACAAAGCGGAGGCGATACCCCCATGCCCCTTTCTGACATCAGCGTTCGCAATGCCAAGCCACAACAAAAACCCGCCAAGCTGTTCGATGGTGGCGGCCTCTTCCTCTTTATCGCCCCAACTGGCGGCAAGATGTGGCGGCTAAAATACCGCTTCCAAGGGAAAGAAAAGCTCTTGGCCTTGGGGGTATACCCAGACGTGGGTTTAAAAGAGGCCCGCAAAAGGCGGGACGAAGCCAGAGAACAACTTGCCATGGGCAATGACCCCGGCGAAGTCAAAAAAGAAATCAGGGTCACTGCACGAGCGATAGAAAGAGAACGGCAAAATACGTTTGAAGTTGCCGCGCGCGAATGGTTCGCCTCATACTCTCCAGCGCTTACCCCAAAGCATGCGGCCAAACTTCAGCGTTACCTTGACACAATCCTATTCCCTTACCTGGGCAATAAATCCGTAACCGATTTAGAACCGTCTGACTTTCTAGGGGTTATCCGCCCCACTGAAAACAAAGGGCATATCACCACCGCTCACAAGCTCATGCAACTTTGTGGGCAGGTAATGAAGTATGCCCACCTGACAGGAAGGATCCGTTACAACCCGGCAGCAGGCTTAAGCGCAGCATTACAGCCGCTGCGCCACGAGAACCTTGCAGCGGTTACTGACCCTGCGGACATTGGCCGACTACTGAGGGATTTAGATGCCTATGAAGGGTTTCCTTCTATAACGGCCTTTTTGCGAATACTGCCCTACGTCTTCACGCGACCATCTGAATTACGCCGCGCTGAATGGAGCGAGTTCAATTTTACTGAGGCTCTTTGGCGCATTCCTGCGAGCAGAATGAAAATGCGCCGACAGCATACCGTCCCCCTATCCTTGCAGGTAATGGACCAGCTTGAAGAACTGCGGGCGTTTTCTGGATCAGGAAAATATCTTTTCCCCAGTGTTCGGGCCAGGACGGCAGTTATTTCAGACGCTGGCCCTTTGGCTGCCCTTCGGCGCTTGGGCTATGAATCTGGAGAAATGTGCCTGCATGGCTTCAGGGCCATGGCCAGCACCCGGCTTAATGAGCTGGGCTACCGCGCGGACGTAATAGAGGCGCAGTTGGCCCACAAGGAGCCAGATGCGGTGCGCTTGGCATACAACCGGGCGGAATACACCGATGAACGCCGAAAGCTTATGCAGGAATGGGCGGATTACTTGGACAGCTTAAAAGCCACCCGCGCAGGAGTGTAGAATGGACACAGAATTATTCAACCGTGCATTGGGCCTGGTAGAACCTTGGACGGTATCTGGCTATAAAATTGATGAGGACAAAGAAAGAATAACATTTTTTGTTGAGCCTGAAGAAAATTCTTTATTAATGTGTCCACATTGTAAAGAAAGCTATGCGACATGCAATGACTATAAAATTTTTGATTTCGATTACTTAAGTTTTTTTAAATATGAATGCTGCTTAGAAGTAAGAGTTCCATTACTTACCTGCATAGAGCATGGAAAAACTCCCGCTTGTTTTTACATTAAACTTAATAAATATTCTGAACTCTATCCTTTTCCAGAGTCATATAAGCTTAAATAACTTTAAAACAATATAAACAGAGAATTTTTACATATGAAATGGAACAATATTGAATACATGACATTTCAAGAAATATTTGAATCAAGGAATGTTAGCGAAATAGACACAATACATCACATTGAGATTGCATTAAAGCAAGAGATTTATTTTGCTTACTACGAGCAAAACGGAATTCTCGTTCAATATTCTGAAACAAAACTACCAGATTCTTTAGCATTTAGATTATATAATAAAAACACGAACCCTGGTAGATATAAAAGTTCAGATCACTTAATGTTTTTCTTACAAAGACTTTGCCCAAAAGAACGTATAGCAAAAGCAACTTCTATTGAAAAAATTACAGTGAATATTTCTTCATCACTTTGGGCAGGGCTTACAAAAGAGAAGTCCTTCTCAGCATTGAGCGCAGAAGGTTTTTCAGACGAAGTAATAGCATTTATTCTTATAGAAAAACTATCCACCGCCAAGGGTGAGGCGGGTCGCTTATTTTATTCAGATGAAATAGCAAAAGGAGAAGAACGAGACCTTTCAACTTACATAAGAAAAATTGACAGCTTACTTAATCGCGCCAACAAGAAGTATTTATTTACTTTTTCAGAATAAAATATGCCTAATGCAAGCGTTGTGCAAATAAAGCGCAATTTTTTTGCATAGCACTTTGCGGCAACGCACTGGTTTACTCTTTCAAGAAGCTCACAGAGATTCAAGAAGGAGTTTTTTTATGTCTCAACAACAGCCTGCCCCATCAATCCCTCACACTGGTTTTCTTCGCTTAGATCAAGTTCTCCAACTTTCCCCATCAGCCAAAGTTCTTGGTATTCTGGTATAAAGACTGGTCGATTCCCTCAGCCCGTTAAACTTGGGCCGAGAACTACAGCATACCGCGCTGAAGACATTCGCAAACTGATTGACGAACTTAGTGTTCAGAGCCCCGCTCAATAGGCGGATGTCATGAACACTGACATTCGGCTTTCCGTCAATTTCTTCACCCACCCCAAGACGGTGAAATTAGAACGCCAGTTAGGGCTAGACGGCGTTGTTTCGCTTCTTCGCCTATGGCTGTGGGCTGTGCAAAACAGGCCAAGCGGCGCGCTCACAGGCATGGATGATGAAGATATTGAAATCGTATCCGGCTGGCCTGGGGACGCTGGCGCATTTATCAGAGCCATTGTTGCATTAAGGCTTCTTGACCTCGCTGAGGCCATATACCACTTGCACGATTGGCAAGAACACAATCCATGGCAGGCAGAAGCTGAAGACCGCGCGGACAAGGCACGCTTTTCACGCTTGCGGCAGGTATACCCTGAAGCATTTGAACGCCTAAAAAATTCAGGCACCAACGCCATTTCAAAGGCTGAATACGCCCAATTAACCTCACGGCGGGGCGCTGGCGACCGCCAAGCGACCGCCGAAGAAATGCCGAGCGATACCCCGGCGACCGCCAGCGCATCACTGGCCCCGCGCCAGCTCCTTTCCTCTCCTTGCCTTTCCTCTCCCTACCATGCCGAAGAAGAAAGAGAGTCTTCACTACGTTCTGACTCTTTGTCAGGGCCAAGCGTCCCTGACGTGACGGCGGGGCCGCCATCTGAAGCCGCACAAGAAGAGACTCTTCGCAAAAAGCAGGCAAAGAAACACCCCACAGAGTTCCCCGAAACTTCAGATGCCTACCAACTCGCGGTTGTCATGCGGAACACGCTCAAGGCCAATCTGCCAACGCTCAAGGAGCCAGACCTGCAAAAGTGGGCGCAATGCTTCGACGTTGCCATGAGAAACGATGATCGCATGAAGGACCCGAGCTTTGTTACGCAGGTAATAGCCTGGGCCTGTTCAGATTCCTTCTGGCGGGCAAACATTCAAAGCCCCGGAAAACTGCGCGAAAAATTCGACCAACTCACGGCAAAAATGGAAACAGAAGCGGCAAAAAAGCGAAATTCTCCGCAATCAATAACGTGGAAATCACCGGCACAACGCAGGTTGGAAGCCAATCAGCAAGCGGGAAGAGAAGCAAAACGCCTACTCTTCGGCGAGCAAGAAGTCAGGGAGTACCAGCAATGAGGGCTGAAGACTTTGACCGATTTGACGCGCTTATTCAGGGCGTAGCCGATTGCTACGGGCAAACGCTGACTGCGCAGGGGATTGCCTTGCGGTTCAAGATGCTAACCCCGTTTGAGTATGCCGCAGTTGAAAAGGCCGCACTTGCGATCATGACCACACGTAAATTCACCACAATGCCCACGCCCGCAGATTTTATTGACCATTTGAACGGCGGGAATATTGAAGATCAGGCCGAGGTCGAATCAGGCAAGGTATTGCAGGCTATTTCGGCACATGGAGGGTATGCCAGTGTGGTTTTCGATGATCCTACCACGCAGGCAGTTATTGTGCAGGCATATGGCGGATGGGTGCGGATGTGCGCCCAGTGTGGCGTTGAAGAGTCTGAAAAATGGTTTCGTACCAACTTTGCCAAAACTTGGGCTGCATACAAAAGGCAAGGCATCAAAGTGTTCGGCGTGCTGGGGGGAAGGTGTGAAATTCAAAATACCGCCAACGGCTTTGTTGAATACCAGGACAAACCCAAGCTGGTAGGCAATCAGAAAAAGGCAATTGCTGTGCTTGAATCTATTGAAAAAAACAGCCTCGAAAGCTCGTCCGCTGGAATCATTTCGTTGCTGGAAGCAGGGCTAAAAAATTCAATTCAAGGTATCAGCCAATGACAACAAAATTTTCCGAGGGCTGGCATACACTGACCGAGGTAGCGGAAATCTTTCGCGTTTCCCCCACTACAGTGCGCCGCCTCATCACGACCGGCAGACTGAAAGCGAACAACACCTCCTGCGCAACAAGGCCGCGATGGCGCATCCATGAGCAATGGATAGACGACTACGCTCAAAACACCCCAGAACAAAAGGAAGAAAACAATGCCCCCATGCAGACCGTTGAAGATTGAAGAATGCGCCGCGATGTACAGCGCCTATACTGGCCGCCACAAATTGCGCAATCAATGCTTGCACTTGCTCTGCCTTACTACTGGCCTTCGCATCCATGAGGCTCTTTCCATCAGGGTTTCAGACGTGCTCCAAAACCGGCAGGTGGTTCAGGCGCTTCAGGTACAGCGCGGCAAGATGAAGCAAGCGGCACAGGGCCGCACCATCCTGCTGCCAGCACAAACCCGCGAAGCAATCAGGCTTCAGATAGATTGGCTGCTCCAGTACGGCCACCTTGGCCCAGATCAGTTTTTATTTCGCAGTCAACTGGGCGACCGCCCCATGCAAGTGGCAGAAGCGTGGAAGATTTTCAATGACGCTGCGAACAAGGCAGGGCTTCGCCGGGACTTGGGAACTTTGGGCACACACTGCTGGCGTAAGACCTTCGCGACAGAAATTTTTTGTGCTGCGGTTGAGCGAATGCAGGCCGGGGAACGCATCGACCCAATGCGCGAAGTCGCTCGCGCCCTCGGACACGCAGACATGAAGAACACAGAAAAGTATTTGCCGGTTGATCCTGAAATCGCCTTCAAAAACATGCAGATGTTGGAAGCCAGGCACAGTTACGCGCTGTCTTGAACACCCCCGACTTTTCCACAGGGCAAAACGTTTCCTTTTGAAAAAGAAATGTACCTGGAAGATTAGAAAAAAGTTAGTGTAAACATCCGAATTTTTTTGAAAACATATATGTAAAAAAGAAATTGAGGTGAGCAGATACTCGCTGCACGAATACAGACCCGCCACGCGGGCACACAGCGCCACATAGAATCCCCAGAACCTAACTCCCGACGTTCATGCAGTCTGTTTCCTTTTTAAATCGACACTTATAAACATGCCTGTGGAAAACTTTTTAGCCACACGTTTACTACCCCAAAGGAGAACCATTATGCACCCCGAAAAAAGAATAAAAATGCTGACCCTGCTCAATGAACTGCAAACCCTTTTGCTTGATGATGACAGCAATTCCAATACGCCTGCCGCGCATCCTGCCCCCATAGCCCCTCTTGCGCCGAAGAATGAAGGCGAGGCAGCAATTCAGGATCACTCACTGGAAATGCTTACCTGGGATGAAGGCGCGGCAATGGCCGCTTATCAGGAAGGGCTGGATAGCGCCAGAAAGCGTGAAGATTACCTGTGGAATATCGAGGGCAAGCGATGAACAGAACTTCCTTTCGCGTCCCTCTCAATCAACCCAGCTCCAGTATGCCGCAATACAACCCACAACAGCTTCCCACCACTCCCGGCGCTGGCGTTTCGGCCCGTCTTTCAGATAGTGCAGCCCAAGTCTACAGCCAGGGCACAGACCAGCAGGCCCGTCAGCTTGATGTGCTGGGCCGTGGCATGCAGCAGGTCGCCAAGGCCGGATATGACCTCCACACCGACTACCAGACAGGCAAAGCCCGTGAAGCTTTCAACCAGCTTCGCGCTGAAGAAATGGACATAAAGGCTCGCCTTGCCGCGATAACCGGAAAAGAAGCCATCGACCCTGAAAATGGCGTTCAGGCCAGCATTGCCAAATGGCAACAAGACGCTCATGCCCGCCTGACCAAAGACCTGGGCGGCATGGCTCGTGGCCTGTTTGATCAGGCTGCGGAGCTTCACCTTGCGAACCTCACGGCGTGGGGCATTGAAAAGCATACTGGTGAAGAGCGCACCTACTTGAATCAGCAGGATGAGGGCACCATTGCGCTGGATGCCTATGCTATGCTTTCCGATCCGTTGAATACCGCTGCAGTTAAAAGCGGATTTGAAAATATCAAGGGCCGTTATCGCGCCCTTCGTGATCGCAACGGCTGGTCTGATGAAATCACCCAAGCCAAGCTTACTGCACAGGCGGAGAAAGTTTTCAGTAAAATGGTTGATAGCCAGCTTGATGGTGACAACCTGGGCGCAGCGCGTGAACTGCTTGGCCGTTATGGTGAGTACATGGGCGGCAGCCGCAGCGCCTTGGAAGCCCGCATAACTGCCAAAGGCCGTGAACTGCAGGCCCGTGCGCGGGCTGAACAGGAAATGCGCTTTGTCAGCACCTTCGCCACCGACCCACTACAGGGCATTGCAGAAATATCCACCCCAGAAGGGCAGGCAAAGTATGGCCTTGACGCCAAGGCGGCTTTGGGTGTGCGCAGCATGCTTCAGGCGCAGTGGAGCTTCAACAAGCAAGTCGAGAAAGAGCGACGCGATGCCTATACCACCGATGCTGTGAATGGCATTTACGCCACACTCACAGGCGACCCCAGCAAGAATATCCCGCCTGACCCTGCCAAAGCCTATCAGAATTTGCAAAATTCCAACCTGGACGCCCTGACCAAGCTTGAAATGGGCCGCAAGCTCGAAGACGGCACCATCGGCAAAACACGCGATGCCGCAGCCGTCAATGACATGGCCCGCCTGATTGTCAGCGGTGAGGTAGATTCCGACGCGCCCATTGATGTCATGCTGGCACAGGGCAAGGCCAGCGTGGGCGATGTGGCCATGCTCAAGGGCATGCGCAAGGATATGGACGGGCCCCTCAAAGATTACCTCAAGCGCGGCGATGCTCTTGTGGGCAACGCTTTCGCCCGGCCTCAGTTCGCAGCCGGAACGCCCGAAGCCGCCATTAAAGAAGACAGGGCACGCAATCAGCTTCAGCGCGCTATAACAGAGGCATACAATAAAGGCGGGCCGGAGGCCGTGGAAAAACTGTTCAATAGCGATTTGCCCATGTCCATCATGAGCAGCAACGCCGTTTCTGTTGAAGATGAACTGAACAATCTTGACCGCGTTCTCAATGTCGGGCGCACCGATAAACGCCCCATTGAAAGCGCTGATGACTATGTAAGTCGGCGCACAAAGGGGGCTGCTCAATGAGCCAGGCCAATACAAACCAAGATTTTTACCTTGAAATGCGCGGTCAGGGCTACAATGATCAGGAAATCCGTAATGCCATGCGCCCCATGCTGGTTGAGGGCGGCTTTTCCGATCAGGAAATTAACGGCTATTTCAAAAAATATGATCCTGTCACCCTGTGGGATTCAGTAGTTCATGGCTTTCAGGGCTCGGTAACGGGCCTTGCAGCGCGTGAAAAGCTGCCAGACAACCTTTCACAGCCCCAACTTTCACAACTTTCCACCATGCAGCGCGTGGGCCTTCAGGTGGGAACACTGGCGGGCGACCTGCCAACAATGGCCCTTGGGGCTGGCCTTGGGCTTTTGGGTGGTCCTTCTGCTCCGGTCACTGTTCCGGCTTCAGCCATGGCCATCACGGAAGGCACCCGGGCTATTTACATGGATCATATCAAAAACGGCGAAGTGCAAAATGCGGAACAATTTGCTCAGCGCATGGGCACAGTACTTACTGAGGCAGGTAAGGGCGGCGTCATTGGCGGCGCGACGGGCGGCATGGGCAAGTTGGCTGGCATTGGGGCAAAGACTGCTGGTGCCGGAGCCATAACAACAGGCGCGGCCACCGTCACGGCTGAAGTGGCCACCATGCCCACCGTGGCCGCAGGGCTTGAAGGCCGCCTGCCAGAGCCCCATGAATTTGTTGATGCCGCCATTCTTGTGGCCGGGCTCAAAGGGGCTGGCGCAGCAGGTGGCAAGGTCGTGGACGCGGGAGGAAAGCTTGTGCCCAAACTGCGCGATATATATACCAGAATCGGCAAAGACCCCATGCAGGTTCTTGAAGAAGCCCGCACCAATGACGCCGTGCGTCAGGATTTGCTTTCCCTCAATCGCGAGTTGCCAGAAGGCTACAAGGTTGAAAGCCGTCAGGGCAGCATGCCACGTGAAGCCAGAGAAACAGGCGGCAATCCCAATGAGGCTATACGGGCGGCAGAAGGCTCTAACGTGGCCATGCCCCTAAGCAGAGATGCCGCACCTGCCGCAGTTGTCGCCATTGAAACCTACAGGCTTTCCAGCGTCATTGACCAGTTGGCGGACGATCTGGGCGTTCCCTTCCGCGTTGGCCGCCTGGGGCCGCACCTCAAAAATGCAGAAGGCATTTATAAGCCCTGGGAAGAAGTCTCCCGCGTCCGCATCGCTAATGATATTGCCACCATTGCGCATGAGGCCGGGCATCATCTGCAAAAAAAGATTTTCGGCACGCTGGATGAAAAGCCGCTTCTGGCTTTTGCCGATGAACTGGCACCCATTGCCACTGTTCCACGCAAGGGGCAATCCCCCCTGCCCGAAGGCTTTGCGGAATTCATTGCCCGCTACGTGGTAGATCCGCAAGGCGCTCGGGAAAAAGCCCCGCGCTTTTATGACTATTTTGAAAGGCATCTTGAAAGCGGCAACCCGGCTTTGTTGCAGTCCCTGCAAAATGCTCGCGCAGGTGTGCGCCGCTGGAATGAACAACCCGCCGTTAATGAGGTTTTGTCGCAAATCAACGCAACTGAGTCAGGGGCGACAGGTTCACTTCGGCAAACCTGGCGGCAGGCATACACCACCTTTATTGACGACCTGCACCCACTGAAAAAGGCCGTTGACCAAATGGCCGGCGGCAGAGAACTTCCAGCCGCTCTTGACCCTTATCTTCTGGCCCGAACCTACCGGGGCGCAGCAGGCAGGGCCACGCACTTTCTTGAGCGAAGCCCCTTTGACTTCCATACGGGCGAAAGCGTCGGCAAGCCGCTGAAGGCCATCCTTGAGCCTGTCAAGAATCTGGACGAGCTGCGGGCCTATCTGGTGGCAAAGCGTGGCCTTGAGCTGGACGCGCGCGGAGTTCTGGCAGGCATCCGCAAAGGTGCAATGGAAAAGACCGTCAGCAAGCTGGAAGCGGCCTACGAAAAAACCGCTCAGGAACTCTATGCCTATCAGGACCATGTACTGAAATACTATGCGGCCTCCGGCATGCTTGGCAAAGAAACTCAAGCGGCCATGCGCGCAGCCAACAAAAACTATGTGCCCTTTTACCGCTTCATGGGCGACATGGCATCCACCGGGCCAAATACTGGCAGTAAAGGCTTTTTACCGCGCGAGGCAATCCGAAAAATCAGGGGCAGCGGGCGTGAGATCATCGACCCGCTGGAAAGCATCCTCAAAAATACCTACGCCCTGATTGAAGCGGCGGAAAAGAACAAGGTGGGCCTGGCGCTGGCTGACCTTGCCCGAACCACCGAAGGGGCGGGCGGCCTTGTGGAAAAGCTGCCAGCGAAAATGCTGGGCACCCGCATTTCTGGCGAAGAAGTTATGCGCACCTTGAAGGATGTTGACCCTGAAGCGGCCCGCGCCTTTGCTGAAGCCGTGGAGCGTGGCGACCTGGATGTAAGCGCATTCCGGCCAGACTATCGCATAGACAAAAAAACGGAAATTTCCGTCATGCGTGACGGAAAGCGTGAGGTGTATCAGGTAGACCCGGAACTGGCCAAGATCATGAACGGCCTTGATGGTGACGCCCTGGGCACGGTCACAAAAATACTGGCCTTTCCCGCCAGAGTGCTGCGCGCTGGCGCCACGCTCACGCCTGAATTCATTGCCCGCAACAGCATGCGTGACGGCATGGCGGCCTTTGTGCAGTCTGAATATGGCTTCAAGCCGTGGGTGGATGTTCCTCGTGGGCTGTTCCACGCCCTGAAGCGTGATGATCTGTACTGGCGCTGGAAGCGCTCCGGTGGCGACCAGGCCACCATGTTGGGAGTGGACCGCACAACAGTGCGCCGCTCCCTTGACGACCTGACCAGAACAGGCGCGCTCAACAAAACCTGGAACATGGTCAAAAATCCTGTTGAGCTTTTTCGCATTGTTTCCGAGCTTTCCGAACAGGCTTCGCGCTTGGGTGAATTCTACAGGGCAGAGAAAGCCCTTGGCAACGGCACAGATGCATTGACCAAGGCGGCCCTTGCCTCGCGCGAGGTGAGCATGGACTTTGCCCGCATCGGTGCCCGTATGCGCGCCGCCAACGCGCTTATTGCCTTCACCAATGCCCGCGTTCAGGGGCTGGATAAGATGGCTCGCGTGTTTGTGGAGCATCCCGTCAGGTCAACCGTGCGAGCCGTGAGCGCCATTACACTGCCATCTGTTCTTCTGGCCATTGCCAACCACGGAGATGAACGCATCAAGGAAATACCGCGCTGGCAGCATGATCTTTTCTGGCTGTTGCCCGTGGGTGACGTGGTGTGGCGTATCCCCAAGCCCTTTGAACTGGGTATCATCTTTGGTTCCATTCCAGAGCGCATTACGGAATGGACTTTGGACCAGATGAACGAGCAGGAAAAGAGCGATGCCTTTCGCGGCCTGGGGGCCACCATGACGGATATTGTGAAGCCGCCTGTGCTTCCCACTGCGCTGGTGCCCATTGTGGAAGGCTGGTCGGGCAAGTCCTTCGCATTCGACAGGCCCATAATCCCGGCTTCGCGTGAAGGCATGCTGCCGGAATACCAGTACACGGAAAACACCACTGAACTGGCCAAGGCTCTTTCCCGCTTCGTGGGCACCCTGCCGGGCATGGACCAACTGAAAACATTCAGCCCCGCCGCAGCGGAAAATACCATTCGCAACTACACGGGCGGCAGCGGCGTCTATGTGCTTCAAGGTGTGGACTTTGCCCTGCGCAAGTTCGGCGCACTGCCTGCCCCGGTGAAGCCCACGCCCACCCTGGCCGAAATTCCTTTTGTGCGGGCCTTTGTGGCCAGGCACCCGAGCATGGGGGCGGAGTCCATCGCCAAGTTTCGTGAGCATTGGCAAGAGGCCAGCGCCTATCTGAAGACCATCAACGGCTTGCAGAAGGAATATAAATATCAGGACGTGGCCAACCTGATGCCCTATCATGTCTATTCAGCGCTGGAAGGTACAAATCAAGCCCTGAACACACTTTCCCGAACCATCAGAGATATAAACAATGTGCCCGAAGGGCAGATGACCGCCGACGAAAAGCGCCAGTTTGTTGATGCCCTGTACTTCAAGGCCATCACTGTGGCGCGCTACGGCAATGAAATTTATGACAATCTTCAGCCCATGATAGAGCAGTTGAAAACACGGGCGGCGGAAGCAAAGAGATAAAAGACGGGGGGGATTATCAGTTCAGCAGGGTTTCAACCATCTTGCGGCGTTCTTCCAGCTTTTCCTGTTCGCCGCCGTGATAGTGAGGATCAAACAGATTAAAGTATTTCACAATCGAAGCCTCAGAAAATCCATATTCTTCCAGAATTGGGCGTATGTATTCTCGTGTTTCTGAGTCGGAAAAACCGCCCTCATGGAGCATACTGTAAACCCCGGTTCTGTAATCCACGACTTCACCGGCGAGCTTTCGCCGGGCGTCATCTACCACCAGAGCCTTTACGCGCTCGGTAGGCTCACCGCCAATCACAGACGGTATTGGGGCCGCAAAATAAAGTATTGCGGCAAGAAGAAAGCAGAATGGGAGCTTTCGCATGCTTCAAGTCTAAAAAGCATATCGCAGCAAGGCAAGGGTCAAAAATAAGGGCCGGGAGTCTTCCCGGCCCACGTAGCGTACATCTATAGCAGGTTATTACTCAACTACCGGAGAGCATTTATTAATTCCCCTATGGATTGTATGTGCGGCATGGGCAATTAAGCCAAGCCCTCCAAATATCGCATGGTAATCTTGATCAGAAAAACCATCAGCTCCCATCATCTTTTCGCGTAGCCCTATCACAATATCTTCAATGGATACCGCCAGGGAGGCGAAGTCTTCAAGCTTGTCATAATCAAGTGGTGTTAGTAGGTTATCCATAGCCTTCAATCTCCTTCTTAGGTTGAGGGTTAGGCCCGGCCTGAAAGGTGCGATCTTTCAGGCCGGGCTGTTTTTATCCTTCATCGTTTTCCGTAACCTGCACAGCGTTGCCAGTGGCAAGCCAGGCTTTGACCGCATCGGGATCAATCCGCCAGCTTCGCCCAACCTTACGTGCAGGCAAGCCCGCCTGAAGGGCTTGGAAAAGAGTTTTCCGATCAATGCGCAAAGCATCTGCGCATTCTTCAACGGTCATACCAATGGGTGGCCAGTTTATTTTCTCAACCATTATAACCCCATATTGGAACCTAAACTGTATTTAAAAGGAATTTAAATGGGATTAAATAAGATGTCAAGACCAATTGATTTCACTGAGAACTAGAAGTCTAGATAGGGTATAGGCTAAGTGGACAACTGACTTCGGCCTAAAAAGTGTCTAAGTAAGGTGGTAAAAATAATTTATTGACATAATCAATTTTGACTCTTAAATTCTAATTAGACACTTTACGGGAGAATACCCCATGAGCAAGCAGATTGGATATGTCCGTGTCAGCAGCATTGACCAGAACACAGGCCGCCAGCTTGAAGGCATTACCTTGGACAAGGTCTTCACCGACAAAGCCAGCGGCAAGAGCAGGCAGCGCCCGCAACTAGAGGCTTGCTTAGAATATCTGCGCGACGGTGACACTCTGCATGTCCACAGCATTGACCGCCTGGCCCGCAACCTTCAGGATCTGCTTACGCTGATTTCTGACTTAACCAGCCGGGCAGTGACGGTGCAGTTCCACAAGGAAGGCTTGATTTTTACCGGAGAGGATAGCCCCTTTCAGCGCCTCCAACTGCAGATCATCGGCAGCGTGGCTGAATTTGAACGGGCCATGATTCGGGAGCGCCAGCGCGAAGGCATCGCACTGGCAAAGAAGGAAGGCAAATATAAGGGGCGCAAGGCAGCTTTAACCCCCATCCAGGTGGAAGAGGCCCGCGCGCAGATCAATGCTGGCGCAAAGGTCGCTCAAGTTGCGCGAGAGTTTGGCGTATCTCGACAAACGCTCTATACCGCCTTAGATCGCAAGCAAGTATATTGATACAACGAAGGTACTCGTGTAACTGACGGAGTTGCATTAATGAGCAACAGATAATAAAAACGGAATTAAGAAGTCGATAAAATTGAGTAAATTGCGTTACATGTGCTTAATTAGTGCAATTACGTTAGACGATAACTAGCGATGTTATTCGGATATTTTCGAAAGCACACATCTTCTGCAAGCAGAGAGGTTGCAAATGGATTTAGCCTCATTAGTAAAAGATTTTAGCACAACCCCCTTTCTTTTTGTTGGGTCTGGGTTTTCCAGAAGATACTATGGCCTTCCTGACTGGACAGGCCTTTTACAAGTTTTTGTCCACAGAATGAGCCAAGATGAATTTGCCTTCAGCAAATACTTGAGCCTGGCAGATGAAACTATAAACTCTGGAACGGCAGGAATTCGCCTTGCCGTTGCTGCGGAGCTCATCAAGCAAGATTTTGATAAGCGTTGGTTTGAAGATCCTGATTTCCGCAAGGCAAGCGATCCTTACAAAGAATTCGTTAAGAAAGGACAATCCCCTTTCAAGGTTGAGCTCGCCGAATATATCGATCAACATTCAGTTCCCGTCGAAGCTATGCGAGACGAACTGGCAAAACTAAAAAAGCTTTCCTGCCGCAGCTTGGCTGGCATAATTACCACCAACTATGACCGCCTTCTTGAATCGGAAATGGAAGATTATAAGACATTTGTGGGGCAAGAAGAACTTGTTTTTTCCGCACTCCAGGGATGGGCAGAAATTTATAAGATACATGGCTCTGTTACTAACCCCGACAGCATTATTATAACGAGCAAAGACTACAATGAATTTAAGGAATATAGTCCTTATCTTGCAGCAAAACTTATGACAATATTCATGGAGTACCCAATTATATTCATTGGATACTCAATAAACGATCCCAATATACGCATTATACTGGAAGAGCTTGGCAAATGCCTCTCGAAAGAAAATCTCCAGAAACTTCAGCGTCGTTTTATTTATGTAGAGCATAAAGCTGGGCAACAGCACATTGAATTTTTTGAGCATTCTGTAGTAATTCAAGATGACTATATTCATATGACAGGCATAAGAACTGACAATTTTATGGCTATTTACGATGCTCTCAGCGAAAAGCGAGCCTCTCTACCTGCTAAGTTTATTCGTATGTTCAAACAAGAATTTTATAACTTCGCACTAACCAACGAGCCTAATGCCAGAATACGGGTGGCGAATATTGATGATGATCGCATCAAAGATGAAGATCTCATGATCGCGATTGGAAAGCCCTCGGAATTTGGTGTACGGGGATTGTCTGGCATGGAAACGAAAGAATGGTATCAGCATGTTATCTTGCATGATTTAGAATTTTCTGCAGACGACATATTGACCTATGCATTTCCTGCCTTGCAAAGGACAAACATTGTCCTCCCCTTAAACATGCTACTTAATGAGGCCAATAAGCCATATCCAGATTGTGAAGCAAAAAGATGTGCAAGTTTTGATTCTATGCTCAATTCTAATTATAGAAAGGGACGAAACAGGGTCATAGCAGCACGAAGCATAAATGGAATAATTCATAATCATAACAACAATACGCACAATATACTCTATGAAATTCCATACCTTCAAGAACAAGAAATTGATATTAACGAATTGGAGGCATACTTGAGAGAATTATACTCGCAAAACGATCTTTATGACAGACTAGACAGCCATGAAAAATCAAATTTACATCGTGTCGTTAGAATATTTGATTATCTCAAGTATGGAAGACCGTAAAAAGCCTTGGCTTAGTGGATACTATCTATCCACAAAAAACCAAGGCTTTTTACATACCATTATCTGATTAGGTGAGAGGTACACAAAATACGCAGTCCACTCAACAGTAGACACCTCGGATCCGGTACCTGCCGAAAAAATAGGTGAAAAATGAATTTTGTCAACTATCGGGATCCCAACGCGCTCTCAGATTTACAAAAGCTGCATAACGGCTTGTAACTTTGCAAGAATATTGTAATAGTAGCTACTTTTTGCTGATAATTTGCAATTTTTTTTAACGAGCAAAAATGAGATCGGTAAGTTAGGTTTCATTTTTTCAAATTTGACAATTTGCAATTATTCTTAAGATTCCACGCATTCTGCGGACTGGGGCGGCCCCACCCGTTATTATCTTGCCTGGCAGAATTGATTTTAGCACCACCATTACACTATTTTCATGCGGGGGTATTTTGGGGGGTATAAAGTATTTTTATAAAAATTTTATATAACTATTATCAAGCAATACATATAAAAACTAAGTCTCCCCTTCGCACCATCTTGAACTCCAAGAGAGTTCAAAGAAGCCCGCTAAGCTAACAGCTTGGCGGGCTTTCTGCTTTTTTAGCATCCTGCTATGGCTAGCGACGAACTCTGACATGCCCCAGTATCGGTGGGGGATAGCTCTGGGGGGGGGCATTACATAATCACTGGTTTTAACCTCTTGCTTGTGGCAAAAAAGCTACGTCTCCAGCGTCTTTTTCAGTATCTGCGCCGTTGTTTCCGCAGATCTTGCCCAAGAGAAGTGTCGTGCATGCGCACGTCCCGCTTCACCGCGTTGCTGCCGTTCATGGGCGGAAAGAGCAAGCGTTTCCAGCATGGCTTGCGCAAGTTGTTCTTCGTTGTTCGGCGAGAAATACTGGGCATGCTCGTCGCACACTTCGCGCACGGGAGGGATGTCGGACGCTATCACAGGTACGCCGGCAGCAAGCGCTTCAAGAGGAGGCAAGCCGAAACCTTCATAGCGTGAGGGGAAAGCCAGGGCCGTGGCGCCGTGCATCAGGCGCATCAGTTCGGCCTGCTCCACTGCGCCGGTAAAGCGGATGCGGCCAGGGCAAATGGCAGCGAGTGTTTCCGTGGATGCCTCCGCGCTGCGGAAGCCGTTGTGTTCGCCCGCCAGTACGAGATCCGTTGTGCATTTTTTTGCAATTTTCGCGAAAGATCGGCACAGCAACGGAATGTTTTTGTGCGGCTTGATGTTGCCGATTGCCAAGAAATATGGGGGGCGGGCAGGTTCATATGCCGGAGGGAGCTTGAACCAGTCCTGATCTATCCCGTTGTGCGTTATGGTCATGCCTCCCCGTGGCGTGCCGACCAGCCGCAGAAATTCCTGCCGTGAAAACTCTGAAACAAAAAGAAGTTCTGCCGCCTTGCGCCGCACAATCTGGAACATGAGGCGGGCGTATACTTTCTGGATGCCTGTGAACAGATCCGGCAGGGCCAGGTGGGCCACATCGTGTATAGTTGTCACCAAAGGGATGCGCGTCAGCAGCGGCACAGGATAGTGCGGCAGCCACAGGGCATCACAGCCGCGCAGCAAGGGCGGCATGCGCAACTGCTCGGCAATACTGTAGATGGGCGCGTCAAATGGGACAGCCTCCCAGGAAATGCCATCTGGCACAGGGAACGCGCCGTCATATCCCAGCAGGCGAAAGCGGGCGACATCGGCCAGCAACTCCATGCAAAGGGGGGCAAGATTGCGCAGATATACCCCGATGCCCGACATGCGGGCCATGCGGCAATCAATGGCCAGAGTTTTCATGAGTATCCCGCAAGGCAGGAAAAAGGTGGTCGGGTTTGCCCATACGGCCGCGCAATCCGTCCCAGGCCGCCCGGAAGATCAGGGGAATGCGGTTCGCCTGGCCCCGCCGGACACGATTAAGTATGACGCCCAGATAACTCAGCAACACCAGAGGCAATGCCCAGGGATAATGCTTGCGCATCATGTACACGCGGTTGCGCAGGCTAAGGTAGTCCACCCATGCGGGGCGACGGAATTTCCTGCCTTCGGCAGCGCTCTCGGCCCCGGTGCTGCCGCCCTCTTTATGGTAAACTACGCTTTCGGGAGCCCAGGCAAAATTGAAGCCCGCTTTGCGCACACGAATGCAAAACTCCGTTTCTTCACCGTAGAGAAAAAAGGCTTCATCCAGATAGCCTGTTTGCACTAGTGTTGCACGCCGGATGAACATGGACGCGCCGATGATGTCATCAAGCTGCTGTTCGACGCGGTGCTGCGGCCATTGGCGCAAGGCTTCAGGCAGTTCCATGCCGCCACCGAAGGAGTGCGTTGTCCCCAGCAGGCTGTTCAGCCTGCCGCCAGCCAGAGTCTGGACCGTGCTTCTGTTATGCGCATAGATAAGGGTTGATCCCACAATGCCGGGCTGCGGATCCGCAGACATTCGCTGGCACAGGGCATTCAGGGCATCCGGTTCAGGATCGGTATCATTATTGAGCAGCCAGACGGCCTTACATTCACTGTCTTGCAGGGCCAGCCGAATGGCTGCATTATTGCCGGCAGAAAAGCCATCATTGGTGGATCGGGCGAGAAGGATGCGCGTTGCGCTGGTTGGCAGTAAGGGGGCGTGGGCGGGCTCTTCCCGAAGCAGTACGGGCTCGGTACTGGTTTGCCATGCAGCCATAATCCGTTTCACCGAATCGTCAGGGGAAGAATTGTCAATGACGATGATTTTCCCCGGTTGGACAGGCATGGCCGCCAAGGCGCGCAGGCAGGCGATGGTATCGGGTGCGTTGCGGTAATTCAGCAGAATTACGGCACAATGCGCGGCGGTGCATGCGGGACATGGGTGGGGCATCAGCATCGCCCTAAAAGTTTTTTTATGCACTGACGTAATGACCACTCCATACGGAATAACGGCGCGCAGATTTTCCAGCTAAAAAGGCATTCCCTGCGGGCACGGTCATTTTGCAGGACGGCGATTCTTTGCCGCAGCACGCCGGAATGTCGGGAAAAAATATCTGCACAGGTGTCATGCACCATTGCAAGGGCGCGGAGATGTTTGTTCTCTGGAGCAAGTTGCGCGGTGCGCGACCCTCTTTTGATACGATAATAAAACAACTCTTCCTTTAATTGCTGCACCTGCGCGCCTTGATCTGTAAGCCGTAGCCAGAAGGCATAATCTTCAAGCCCCAAAGTCAGGGTTTCGTCATAGCCGCCAACCCTGATCCAGTCCGATTTACGGAACAAAGCCGTTGCAAAAATTATATTGCCGCAAAGAAGCTCATCAAAGCTGTACGGGAGAAGGCTCCAGGGGCCTGACTTCAAGCCAAAGAAGCGGGCGTGACAATAACAGATGCCGACAGCCGGGTTTGCATCCAGAACTGCGACCGCCTTGCTGATATATGAGGGCGCGATGGTGTCATCGGCATCCAGGGGGAGAATATAGTCACCGGTGGCGGCAGCAATGCCTGCATTGCGCGCGGCCGAAGGGCCTTTTTTACCCAGGGGTGTTTGAAGAACCGTTATGCCCTGATTCTGCAAATTTTCGTATACAGCCAATGTGTGTCGATCAGTGGAATGATCATCCACCACGATAATTTCAATTGACGGATGTGTCTGGGCCTGGGCAGCAGCTATGGCCTCCAGCAAATATTGGCCATCATTGTAGCAGGGGATGACTATAGTGACCCGTGATGACGTGCTCATAGCCCCGTCCAGGCCGATGGCAGGCCCCGCCAGCGTCTGAGCGTGTCTAAAACCTCAGGGGCGTTTTGCGGTCCCACAATTTTACATACGCTCCACAGAAGGTAACCTTTCAGCAAGCCCATGCAGCGAGAGGGCGTCCAGATGCCAGAAAAATAACGGGCAGCAACCCTGGTGTTTTCCCACCGAACACGAAGCACATGCTGCGGAGAATCAGAAACACCGCCGCGGCGCATTCGTGTGATAGGGATGGGGATGCTGTTGGACCCGTTTTCGCTTGTCCATGTGTGGCAGACAAAATCGTAGTCAGCCGCAATGCGTAAGGATGTATCAAACGACCTTGTGGTAAAGAGTGTGCGGCGATGCCAAAGCCCCGGATGTGGAAAAGGCATGCCCCCCCGCATCAGATTCTCTGCTCCTGCAGGAATATAGGGTACGTGTGCCACAACTGCGTCATCGCGGCCCACAAGGTCAACTCCGCCACCGGCGTAGAGGGATGTTTCTGGCAGGCTGCTCAGAAACAAATGGCACTGCTCCAGAACAGTGGCGCCAGCCAGTTCGTCATCAGCCCCCAAAAACAGCACCCACTCGCCTTGAACACGCGCCAGCGCCTTGTTCCATGCGTCATAAATGCCCGAGTCCGGTTCGCTGGCGAGCGACAGGGCAGGTAGCTTGCCTCTGTAGGATTCGGCAATGGCCACGGTGTCGTCCGTGGACGCGCCGTCCTGAATGATAAGCTCAAAGTCGCTGCTCGTCTGCCCGGCCAGCGAATCCAGCAGGCGCGGCAGCGTGTCGGCGGCATTGTAGGTGGCAGTGATAATGGTGAAGAAAGGTTCTCGCATGCAAGGTCAACCTTTATTCCCTTTTAAAAAACGTAATAGACTCTGACAAGCAGTAACAAAAGACCGTAACCCAAGACTCAGCAAAAATAACCGTATTTTCGTTTTGCATCCAAACCTAGCGCTGAGTGGCACTTCCATCAGGAGAAAATGGCCATCGTCAGTGGTTGAAACGGTTAGTGCAAAAAAATTTGATGCCTTTAGAAATACATTTCGCAGATGTTTGCAGCGCGTGGCAATTGGTAAGATGTTCTCAATTTCTTCATTGTAGGCAGAAATATTCGAGCTAAGCTGCCCTTGGCGCTTGCGAAACACACCCATATGCCAAGGCAGCTGTATATATGGCGCGTGTCTCGCCATGCGCCGCCATAGATCCCAATCTCCCGCCAACTGCAGGTTCGGGTTAATTCCGCCAACTGAATCCCAAAGGCGCTTTCGCCAAAATGTTCCTTCTTGTTGTATATATGGCCAATGTATCCCGTCGCATAGGCCATTTTGAATGAGCGCCTGCCCATACCAGTCGGAACCTTTGGGGGTAATGGTATTTCCACTCATATCTATCACCATTGCCTGTCCGCCAACCCATTGTATCTGAGGCAGAGACTCCACCACCGTAAAGAGGTGAGCAAGGCATCCTGCATAGAGAAGATCGTCTGAGTTGATCCAGCTCATAAATGCATCTTCGGGAATACTAAGATGCGCAACGGCTAAGCTGATGGCATGATACATTCCTTTGTCGGGGTGTGAACACCAAGAAAAAATAAATGAACCATCATTACTAACATCGCGGATGTCGCTGGAAAATTTTTCAAGCTTATCTTGTGTCCCATCGCACGACATGCCATCTTGAACATGGTAATGTATTGTGTATTTGCCTCTTTGGCTAAAGACACTATACAGAGTTTCATCTATTGTTTTAACGGAGTTAAAGCTTGGCGTGATGATATATATACTTTGCATGTGGTAATATTATCTGTGTTGTTTGTGCTAGAAATATAGTGTTAAAAGTAATTGTAATAAGAGAGTTTTAATTCTAGAATAAGAAAAAAAGTGTATTTTTTTTGTATTCATAAAAAACTTGCAATGCAAAGCGATATAGAGATTTTTCCCTATTCCCCCGTATCCCGTTATTGTTTTTTTCTTTTGAAATGCGCTGTGCACTCTTCATCGCAAATTTAAATTTTTGTGCGTACGCCTTAAAAAGAGAACGAAGATTTTTTGAAAAAATGTCGGTTCTGTATTCGTATAATCCCGAAACAAACACTGGACCCCAAAGATGTTTAAAACCGTGGGCGTGATAAAAAATTATGGGTGAGCCATTTGCGTATGGGTTTGAATTGCGCCACTCAATGACTGAGCCATGCAAATTCCAGGGGGCGATACCACCTCCACCGTGTCTCATGACATGAATACCGTGAAATTGCAGTTGAAAAAAATTGAGATATTTTTGATCTGCAAATCGATCTTCGTCCAGTTTATCTTTGCACCAATTCAGGCAAGCATCGCGATACCAACGCAAACACTCTAAACCACCGCTTGTTTTGGTGAACGTAAGCCAGCTTACATTGTACAGCCCGTAACATTCTTTGTCCTTCAGGTTTGCGGCGAATCTGTGGGGAGTTATAATGACAGAAGCCTCAGGAGCTTCTTCAAAAATTGGTTCGGGCGATGAAAAAAACATCATATCTGCATCAAGATAAGTGACTTCCTTGATGTCACTGGTTCGCGTCAACAGATGCCAAGGCAGGCACGGCGTAATGGTAAAGTAGTACTCAACCAGACTGCGCGTGGGGCGGGTTGCAGCCAGTTCCGGGTCTGCCGCTTCCAGGTCGGCCAGTCGAAGCAGCGAAACGTGAGGATAGGCGAGTTTTGTCAGCGCGGCGTAGCATTGGTCGGAAAGGCAGAGAACATGTACATGCGCGTGGGGGCAGTGTTCACGCAGGCTCTCCAGCATGACCATGCCTCGCGGCAAGTAGTTGTGGTCAAAGTAAGTGCAAAAATGGCGGATGGTCACAGGTACCGCTCCAACTGGGGCGCAAAGTAGGCAAGCGTACGCCGCAGTCCCTCTGCCAGAGGAATCTTTGGTTTCCAGCCAAGCTCTTTACGGATGCTTGCGTCGTTGGAATAATAGTCACCGATATCAATTTTTTTTCGCTCTGCCGGAAACTCCCGTAGTTCATAATTTCCGCTGTTGTGCGCGGCAATGAGCGTTTCAGCGAGTTCGCGCAGGCTCACCACACTGTCACCGCCCAAATTGTAAACGCGTCCATTTGCCTTGGCACTTTCAGCCGCCAAAAGCAGGGCGTCAACGCAATCACCCACATAGGTAAAGTCGCGCAACTGCTCGCCCCCCCAGACTTCAAAAGGCTTGCCTTCCAAAATCAGGCGAATCCATATGCCCACAAAGGTTTGACGAGCATCCTTGATGCGCATGCAGGGGCCATAGGTATTGGTCAAGCGTAGCACACAAGCACGCAGGCCGTAGACATTGTTGTACAGCAGGTGGTACCACTCGCCCGCAACCTTATGAATGCCGTTGATATCTACAGGGCGCACAGGGTGATCTTCATCCACGGGCAGATAGTCTGGGCGGCCGTATATTTGTCGGGTGCCAGCAAAAACGATTTTTACGTCTGGGTTGTGAACGCGGCACGCCTCCAGAATGGAAAGCTGCGCTCTGGCGTTGATTTCAAGGTCTGTGAAGGGATCTGACATGGAGTCCATATGGCTGGTCTGCCCTGCCAGATTGAACAGAAAGTCTTGCCCCTGAATCAGGTGGCGCATGGCGTGGGGATCGCGCACATCCGTGATATTAAGAAAAATATTATTGCGGAATCCTTCCAGATTGGCCATATTGCCGCCATATTCTGGAATAAAACTGTCAGCGATGGTTACTGTCGCCCCTGCGTCCACAAGACGCCGGGCCAGATTCGAGCCGATAAAGCCCGCCCCGCCAGTGATAAGAACATTGGCCCCTGAAAAGTCCACATCGACTCCCTATGTGCCTGTTTTATGCGCCAGCACCGCACCATTCCCGCACAGCCCCGCAAACCCGCTGAACCTCGGCTTCGCCAAGCTGCGGAAACATTGGTAGACTGACCAGTCCGTGCATGATTTCTTCAGTAACAGGAAGCCCCGCAGGCGCGAGGATACTACGCGCTTTGTATGCAGGCTGCAAGTGTACGGGCTGTGGATAGTGGATGGCCGTGCCGATGCCTCTTTTGCGCAAAAAGTGCATAAGCGCATCTCTGTCTTTTGGGCAGCGCACAACGTATAAATGAAATACGGACTGCGCACAACTAGCTGTTTGTGGCAGTATCAGGTCGCTTGTGCCAAGCTCTTTTGCGTAGATCGCTGCCAGACGCTGCCGGGCTGCATTGTCTGCATCGAGATGGCGCAGTTGTATCTTCAAAATGGCGGCCTGAACCGGGTCAAGGCGGCTGTTGATGCCCGGAAGCGCACTGATATATCGCGCCTTCCAGCCATACTGGCGCAGGGCAGCCAGTTCGTCAGCCAATGTCGCGTTATTGGTGGCAACCGCGCCGCCATCGCCCAGCGCCCCCAGATTTTTTGTGGGATAGAAGCTGAAGGCGGCAGCAGCACCCATAGTTCCGACTTTACGCCCTTTATGGCATGCGCCGTGTGCCTGGGCGCAGTCCTCCAATACGGACAGGCCATGTTGGGCGGCAATGGACAAAATGGCGTCCATATCGCAGGGGTGCCCATAGAGATGTACGGGAATGACTACCGCTGGAGTCACCGCCGGGTGATGGTTTCGCAAATATGTTATGGCTTCATCCAGAGAAGAGGGCGACATGGTATAGGAGGCGGCATCAATATCAACCAAAACCGGCACCCCCCCGGCGCGTTCAATCGCTGCCACTGTGGCCACAGCCGTGTGTGACACGGTAAAGACCGCCTTGCCTGCCCCAACACCCAGTGCCCGCAAGGCCAACTCAATGGCATCTGTGCCGTTGGCGCAGGCGACGGTGTGTCCAAGGCCGAGCCAAGCGGAAAAATCTTTTTCAAAAGAGTCCACTTCCGGCCCAAGAATATATTGACCTGAATCAAAAAACCTGGCTACGCAATCCAGAATTTCCTGTCTGCGTTGGGCATAGGCAGCGTGGGGATTGGCGAAGGGAATAAAGGGGAGGGTCATGTTCGCATCCGTTTAGCAAGAACCATGTTATCCATATATGTATTTGTATTTTGAGGGGTAATTTTTGAAAGCGCAGTGGCTGCAAGAGATACTGGAGCACATAAGAAGGCAGCAAGTAAAAGCTGCACTGATGGACGCTGGGTGCCAAATTTCAGAATGTCGTAGAGCCATGCCAAAAAAAGCTGTGCTGGAGCACGACAGTCGCAGAGCAGGCGTTCTTGGCTCAAAATTTCAAATCCATTTTTTTCCAATATATTACGCAACCCGTTGGTTGTATAGCGTTGAAAATCATAGGGCATTTCGTGCTCGGGCCACATAAAGGGCATGGTGAGTAACAAGTGGCCTTCAGGTCGTAAGATTCGTGCCCACTCAGATACAATTCGATCAGGGTTGGGAACATGCTCAAGGGTCTGTGTGGAAAGCACGCTATCTATAGAGGCGTCATCTAAAGGAATTGTTTCGCCATTGTAGTAAATATCCGCCCGTTTATACATTCGATTTTCCGGGCTATCATACTCAAGGCCAATATATTCAGTAGCGGAGGTCAGCAACGCGCGATATGGCCCCGTGCCACAGCCAAAATCAAGAGTGCGCCCCAAAAGATGCGGGGCATATTCACCGAGTTTATGATAAAGCGCTCGTCGGCAAAGCCAAAAGGGATTAACCAAAAAGCCTGCAAAAGAAGGATGGAATTGGTTGGTTGCGACAAATGAAAGGAGTAGATGTTTACTTTTTTGTAGCATGTAGCTCTCTCCGAATTGCAACAATTCCATAGAATCCAGGAGGATCAATGTGCGTGCTATGCTTGGGTAAGAGGCGATAGGACGAGTTTAAGATAGTAGAAATCTTTGTTTTATCCAGCCAGCGGCATGCATAGCTCGCCGGGTAAATTTCCGGGGGGACGTTTTGTACGGTTATTCGTTCACCTTTTTCTGCAAAAGGAGTTCGGTCAAGGATGATGGCTTGCGGATTCAGGGCGGCAGCCTGCTCCAGCAGGGTATAAGGGGATTCCAGATATTGCAACACGCTGGAAAACAGTACCACATCTACCGGCCCATTGGCGGCACAGGACTGCATGTCGGGCCAAAACTGCAATCCGTCAGAACTGAATTCTTCTCTGCCCCAGGCCACAACGTGCGGCTGCTCCACCACATTCCAGGAAAGGGTGTCCAAATTTTGCAGCAGTGGCTTGTGTTGCCAGTAGGTGCTACCGAACGCGCCGCCAAAATCAAGAACCCGCAAGCGCCCCTTGTTCCAGGCAGCTACGCTCATGAGGGCTGAAAGTAGGGGCAGGTTATACTCTTCATGATAAAAGCAAACGGAATCGCGCTCCCATAGTGCCTTGCCGGCACGCACCGCCCGGGCTGCATCGCGAACCCTTACAAAAATAGCATCCTGATCGTAGCCGGAGGAAGCCGCTACTGCAGTTGCCCAGTCGGGGTAGTCGCCCTGCCATGTCACTGTTTGTACAGTGTGGCTGCGGTGGCGGAATTTCTGTATGCAGCGCAACAGGACGGGGGGTAAAAAATCCTTAAGTAAGGATTTACCTTTGGCTCGAAAAGAATTTGCTGCGTCGTTACCGTGCTTGTAAAAATTCATTTGAGCCTGCCGCATGACAAGACTCTCTATTACTTGCTGTGGGACAATCTCTGCAGTTCTTTTTGCAAACGGAGCACTGTATGATGTTTTTTTGCTACAATGCGTCCCTGACGAGTCAAAGCCGATATTTTGCACCAACGAGTGTTCCGGGTAAAGTGTATACATATCAGCCAAAAAAGCTGAGGCATGCCAGCGCACAGCCCAGGAACTGACTCTTTTTTCAATAGTGTCCCGCAGCATTCCTGTATAGTTGTATGTCCCATCAAGGTCAAAAGCTGCAGCCAGATCGCGCTTGTATAATTGCATCAAAAGCTTGCCCGCATCCGGCTCAAAAGCGTTCCAGGCGCGTTTCCATGTGCCCCAGCCCCAACAGTCCGCGCCACGCAAAAAGAAGGTCTTGGGTGGATCGGTCACAGTATGAGGAAAGCACCACCCGTGAATGGAGGCTACTTTAGGGTTGGCGGCATAGACATCCAGGCCCTGGTTCATATATTGTAAGAAAAATTGGGATGTTATAAGGTCGTCCTCCAAAACGATAATGCGATCATGCTTCTCAAGAACGTCTGTGACACCAGTGATTATGCTGGTGGCCAAACCATAATTTTTTTCGCGTTCCACCACGGTCACACTGTGAAACCCGGATGCAGCGCGGGCTATCGTTCGGACAGCCTCTGTACGCGGTCTTTCTTCATCAGTGCGCGGCCCGTCACAAAAAATGGTTATATCACTTTCAGCTGCCAAGTCGTTGGCGGCCAGAGCATCTAGGGAGCGGCGCAGGTGCCCTGGCCGATTGAACGCGAAAATGGCAATGGGCACACACATTGTATTTCACACTCCTCGTTGAGGAGCACAGCCAAACGTACTCGCGCTGTCTGAGATTACTGCGTAACGGGAAAAGGATGTCAAATGGACATTGTGTAAGCGCTTTGCCCATTCTTCCGCAAGCTGCTTCTCTTCATTTCTGTCTGTATCGTGAAAAAAAATGGCAAAAGAATCACATAAATAATCTTTAATTATTGGCATTGATTCTAATCGAGTAAAATCGTGTCCACTCGCAGGTCCGTCTATAATGGCACAGTCAAATTTTTCTTTTTCAGAAAAAATACGCTGTTGTGTTTCAGTTATATCTCCATATACGCCCGGCTTTATGGGGTTTAAGACAAATTTAATGTACTGGTCAACGCAATCACGCACAGCTATTTGTTTAACAATGTTTTGCCACTCCTTACTTTGATCTATCGTTGTTATATTTAAATTAATAGAGTTGATTTTAGCCAACCTAGCTAAAACGATTGTGGTCACGCCTGAACCGAATTCGATAATATTCCGCCTGTTGTTTATGCAAATTTCATTCGAAATATGACATAAAAATTCTGGCCCAGTTGCCCAATCCGTCAGCGGCAGGTATGTCCAATTTGCAAACAACGGTGTAAGCTGATGTGAAAATCTTGTTGCTGCAATTTGCTCTGCAATGTCCGCGAAAGCAAAACGGGCCAACTTTCGAATGAATTTTTTTATCCGACTACGCATCAAGGTCCTCCATATAAAAGTCACAGCAAGTGGATGTCTGCTGCGGAGAGGGCAATACGCCGTTTTTGTAATATATCCCAGACTCTACAGCCACATGATATTCTTGCACCCAGTCTATTATTTCAGAACCTTTATGAGCAAAAAAATTGAGGGAATAAACACCTGCGACAAGGGGAAACTTGGGAAAAACAAAATGAAAATCGCCTCTACGCGAGGAGTGAGGGAACAAGGTCGAACTCGCCCACAATACGGACTGCTGCCTAGAATCCATCATTCGTATGTCAACATCCATTTCATGCAATAAGGATTCTTTAATTTCGCCGTACTCTAAAACAATATGCACATTACTACCAGTAGCTGCTGCACAGCGGACATTATCTTTGACAGAATAAAAGGATATTGTTTTTAGCCGTGCGGCTCCATTGCCTTTTCTTGGCATATTTTTTATATTAGAACCGTACAGTTTTTTATCAAATGCATAAGAACGAATAACTTTATCAATAGGGCCTGAGTCTTTAATGGTTCCGTCACTGAGAAAAAAACCAAGGTTGCATAACGATGCAGTTGCTCCAATATTATGGCTTACAAATAAAACTGTCTTTCCCTCTCTGCCCGCATCTTCCATCTTGCCTAAACATTTTTTCTGAAATTCGGCATCGCCCACGGCCAGCACTTCATCCACGATCAGGATTTCAGGCTCAAGGTGGGCAGCAACAGCAAAAGCAAGGCGTACATACATGCCTGAAGAGTAGCGCTTTACCGGAGTATCCAGAAACTTTTCAACACCGGCAAAGTCCACAATTTCATCAAACTTGCGGCGAACTTCGGCACGGCTCATGCCCAAGATAGCGCCATTGAGGAAAATGTTTTCCCGGCCAGTCAGTTCAGGGTGAAAGCCCGTGCCAACTTCAAGCAGGCTGGCAACACGGCCTCGCAAGGTAATGCGGCCCGTCGTCGGCTCGGTGATGCGTGAAAGTAGTTTGAGCAGGGTCGATTTGCCCGCGCCATTGCGTCCGATAATGCCAACACGGTCGCCGGGCATGACGTCAAAGCTAACGTCCTTGAGCGCCCAGAATTCTTCCTGACTTTGGCCGCCCCTGTGCAACAAGCGCTTGGGCAGCTGAAAAATTTCTTCGCGCAACGACTTGTAGCGCGTTTGGCCTTCATGCCGGATAGTATAGCTCTTGCCGAGCCCTTCAACGGAGATAATGGGTTTCATATACGTATCCTAAATCACGTCCGCGAAGGTGCGCTCAGTCTTACGAAAAATCTTGATGCCCAAAAACAGAAAAATAATTGCACAAACAATGCTTATACACAGCGCCCGCTGCGGAAATTCGATGGAGCCCAACACCGCCCAGCGAAACCCGTCAATAACGCCAACCATAGGGTTGCATTCATAGAGCAGACGCCATTTTTCAGGCACAATGCTGGACGAGAAGCCCACGGGCGAAAGGTACAGGCCAAACTGGGTGATGAAGGGGACAATGATGCGAAAGTCCCGGTACGTCACATTCAGCGCGCAAAGAATCAGCCCCGGACCAAGGGCCACAAGGGCAGCCAGAAACGTCAGCGGCACAACAGCAAAAAATTGTATGGGCGGAAGGTACTGATACCACAGCATCATGGCGCACAGCAGCACAAAGGATATGGCGAAGTCCACCACAGCCACACCAATGGTGGCGGTCGGGACGATGACTCTGGGAAAATACACCTTTGAAACAAGGTTGCTGTTAACAACAAGGCTGTTGGCCGTGGCCGCGATGGCTGTGGCGAATAGCTGCCAGGGCAGCATGGCCGCAAAAACCATCAAGGGATACGGAGCTGAGCCTTCGGAAGGCAGCTTTGCCACCTTTGCAAACACAAAGGTAAAGGCCGCCATGGTCAGCAGCGGACGCAGCACAGCCCACAATATGCCCACCACAGTCTGTTTGTACTGCACGGCCACGTCGCGCCACGTTAGAATGAGAAAAAGCTCCCGGTAGCGCCACAGGTCTTTCCAGTACTGGCGTTCGGCGCGACCTGCTTCAATAACAAGTTCATGTGACATGGATGCTAATGGCCTCGTTTATGCTGGTTTTGCAAAAAATCGTTGTACGCGTCACGCAGGCCTTCTTCCAACCTCACGCGGGGCTGCCAGCCCATACTGAAAATTTTGCTGCAATCCAGGAGTTTGCGCGGCGTACCATCGGGCTTTGTGGGGTCAGTGTCAATCGTGCCAACAAAGCCCACAATCCTGGCAATAAGCCGGGCGGCCTCAAGGATGCTGATGTCAGAGCCGCAGCCCACATTGACGTGTTCAAAATCCGAATAGTTTTCCAGCAGAAATACGCAGGCCTCGGCCATATCATCCACATACAGGAATTCGCGTAAAGCGTTGCCCGAACCCCAAATGGTCACTTTCTCGGCTCCGGCCATCTTGGCTTCGTGAAAGCGCCGGATAAGCGCGGGGATCACATGGCTGTTTTCCGGATGATAATTGTCTCCGGGACCATACAGATTGGTGGGCATGGCGCTGATGGCGTCAAAACCGTACTGCCTGCGGTAGGCCTGGCACATCTTGATGCCCGCGATCTTCGCGAGGGCGTAGGCATCGTTGGTGGGTTCCAGCGGCCCGGTGAGCAGATACTCCTCCTTGATGGGCTGTGGGCACATCTTGGGATAAATGCACGACGACCCCAAAAACAGCAGCTTCTTGCAGGCGTTGCGGCAGGCGCTGTCAATGACGTTATTCTGTATCTGCAGGTTTTGGTAGATAAACTCCGCCGGATAGGTGGCATTGGCATGGATGCCGCCCACCTTGGCCGCAGCAAGCACCACAATGTCAGGCTTGTACTGCGCAAAAAAATCCCGCACCGAGGCCTGATCGCACAGATCCAGCTCCGCATGTGTGCGCGTGAGCAGATTTTTATAGCCAGCGCACGCCAGAGCCCGGCATATGGCACTGCCCACAAGGCCGCGGTGTCCGGCTACATAGATACGTGAATCTTTGTCCATGCGGGCTTACTCGTTATGGCTGAACGTCTTGAATCCAGCCACTTTGCACACGGCGTCGCGCATGCTGAGGGCCAGATCTTCTCGTGCCATTTCGGCCACCATATCTTCAAAGGTCGTGCGCGGCTCCCAGCCCAGTTTTTCCTTGGCTCTGGCCGGATTGCCCAGCAGGGTTTCCACCTCTGTGGGGCGGAAGTAGCGCGGGTCTACCCGCACAATGACATCGCCGGGTTTGACGTGGCACTCCAGCCCCTGACGGTTGCCAGCGGCCTGTTGCAGCCTGACCACGTCTACGGCGGCGACCGTGCCGGTCTCGTCTACGCCTTTGCCCTGCCATGTGAGCGTCAGTCCCATTTCTGCCGCTGCCGCATTGACAAAGTCCCGCACAGAAAACTGCCGCCCCGTGGCAATAACAAAATCCTCTGGCTTTTCCTGTTGCAGCATGAGCCACTGCATCTCCACATAATCGCGGGCATGCCCCCAGTCGCGCTTGGCATCCATATTGCCGAGATAGAGGCAATCCTGAAGACCCAGCACCATACGGGAAAGCGCGCGGGTGATCTTGCGCGTCACAAAGGTTTCGCCGCGGATGGGGGATTCGTGATTGAAAAGGATGCCATTGCAGGCGTACATGCCATAGGCTTCACGGTAGTTGACCGTAATCCAGTAGGCGTAGAGTTTGGCGCAGGCGTAAGGCGAACGGGGGTAGAAAGGCGTTTTTTCGGTTTGCGGCACTTCCTGAACCAGACCAAAAAGTTCGGAGGTAGACGCCTGATAAAATTTTGTTTTTCCTGTCAGTCCGGCAATCCGGATGGCCTCCAGCAGGCGCAACGTGCCCAGAGCGTCCACATCCGCCGTATATTCCGGCGATTCAAAGGACACCTGAACATGGCTTTGCGCAGCCAGATTGTACACCTCGTCCGGCTGCACTTCCTGCATGATGCGGATAAGGTTGCTGGAATCGCTCAGGTCGCCATAATGCAGTATAAAATGTCGAGCGTTGGTGTGAGGGTCCTGATAGAGATGGTCAATGCGGTCTGTGTTAAAGAGCGAGGCGCGGCGTTTGATGCCGTGCACTTCATAACCCTTGTGCAACAGAAATTCTGCCAGATAGGCGCCATCCTGACCAGTGATGCCCGTTATAAGCGCTTTTTTCATAATTCTATAGTGTAACTACGTATAGTCTTGTGTTGTTGGGTTGGCGGTTAAAAAGTCAAACGAATAAACATACTCATTATTGCAACTATTGTCTACTCGGCAGCCTGTGGGGCATTCAAGGCGTATCTGTTTTTTCTTCCCGTCCGTACACATCTGCAAAGCGAACGATATCATCTTCGCCCAGGTACGTGCCGGACTGGATTTCAATAAGTACCAGAGGGATGACACCGGGGTTTTTCAGCCGGTGCTTTGTGCCAACCGGGATGTAGGTGGACTGATTTTCTGAGAACAGGCGAACCTCGTCGCCGTTGGTCACTTCCGCCGTGCCGTTCACCACGACCCAGTGCTCGGCGCGGTGATGGTGCATCTGGAGGGAAAGCTCCGCGCCGGGATTGACGATGATGCGTTTGACCTGAAAGCGGCCGTCCATGACAAGGGTTTCGTAGCTGCCCCAGGGGCGGTAGACTCGCGGATGTTGCCTGCATTCGGCCCGTTGGGCTGACTGCAGACGCCCCACAATGGCTTTGACGTCCTGGACACGTTCGCGCGGGGCCACCAGAACGGCGTCGCTCGTCTCAACGACCACAAGGCCGCGCACGCCAATGGCGGTCAGCAGACGGTGCTGGGCGTTGAAATAGCAGTTTTCCGCATCCTGGGTCATGATGTCGCCGTGGCAGACATTGCCGCTGTCGTCGGCCTGTTCTGCCTGGTACAGTGCCTCCCACGAGCCAAGGTCGCTCCAGCCTGTCATCAGGGGAACGACGGCCGTAAGATCAGTCTGCTCCATGACCGCATAGTCGATGGAGTCGGACGGCGAAGCCAGAAAAGCATCGGCGTCCGGGCGGCAGAACGCGCCGTCCGCCGTGTGGCCTTCCCAGGCGGCGCGGCAGGCCGTGTGTATTTCGGGGGCAAAGCGTTCAAGCTCTTTCAGATACACTGAGGCGCGCAAAAGAAACATACCGCTGTTCCACAAAAAGCCGCCCTGATCCAGCATGGCCTGGGCAGTCGTTGCATCGGGTTTTTCCACAAAGCGGGCCACGCGGTAACCGTCGGCCAATGCTTCGCCCTGTTCGATGTAGCCAAAGCCCGTTTCGGGGCTTGCGGGCGTGATGCCAAAGGTGACGATATGCCCTTGCTCCGCCAGAGCAGCGGCAGATCTTACCCCTTTGAAAAAGGCGTCTTCATCGCTGATGGCATGGTCGGACGGCAGCACCAGCATAAGCGGATCCGCCCCGTCGTCCATAAGGGAAAGGGCCGCAAGAGCGATGGCTGGCGCGGTGTTGCGCGGCGCTGGCTCCAAAAGAATGGTGGCGCGAACATCACATTCGTACAAGGCCGCTGTTACGTAAAAGCGGTGCTCTTCATTACAAATGACGGTAGGTTCGAGACTGTTTGGCGCGCGCCGCGCGCGCAGGAGCGTATCCTTGAACAGCGTGCGCCCCTCGCCCATATCCACAAACTGCTTTGGATAGGTTTCGCGCGAGAGCGGCCACAAACGCGTGCCGCTGCCGCCGCAAAGTATGACGGGGGCAATGTTTTGCATGGTTTTACTCATATGTGCTCAGGTGAACGTTACCCACAGCATATCGTTTGCATATCCGCTGTGATGAGGCATCCTGAAGGTACACTATTCACGTATGCAGAACAAGGCTGTCACGCGGGAGCGGCCTGCTTGCGTCTATGCAGGAACAGCCCCGTCCCGTTCTTCCAACAGGCGCAGGAGTTCGGCGGTTTTGTCTTCCAGCAGGGGGCGGTTGCCGCGGGTTTCCACATTGAGGCGCAAGAGTGGTTCGGTATTGGACATGCGCAAATTGAAGCGCCAGTCCGCAAATTCCAGATTCACGCCGTCAATGCTGTCCTCCTGGATGGCCTGGGACGCATAGCGATCCCTCACCAGTTGCATGAGGGCGGGCGCGTCCTGCACGCGGCGGTTGATTTCGCCGCTGCACGGGTAGGCGTCCATGCGCTCGGCCACAAGTTCCGCCAGGGGGCGGCCGGTGCGGTGCAGCAAGGCCGCCGTCAGCAGCCAGGGCAGCATGCCGGAATCGCAGTAGGCAAAATCACGAAAATAATGGTGGGCGCTCATTTCGCCGCCGTAAACGGCGTCTTCGGCGCGCATGCGTTCCTTCATGAAGGCATGGCCGGTCTTGCCCATGACAGGCTGGCCGCCTGCGGCCAGCACCACTTCACGGGTGTTCCAGTAAACCCGCGTGTCATGCACCACCTTGCCTCCGGGAGCGCGGCGCAGCAGTTCCTGCGCCAGCAGGCCTATGCAGTAATAGCCTTCAATGAAGTTGCCCTCGCCGTCATAAAAAAAGCAGCGGTCAAAATCTCCGTCCCAGGCAATGCCCATATCCGCTCCTGCCTCGCGCACGGCAGCGGCTGTGGCGGCGCGGCGTTCCGGCAGAAGGGGGTTGGGCACGCCGTTGGGAAACGAGCCGTCAGGCTCCATATGCAGGCAGGTGAAATCAAAGGGCAGGTCTTTTACCAGTTCTTGCAGCACAAGCCCCGCGCAGCCATTGCCCGCATCGGCCACGATTTTGAGAGGCCTGCGGCCCTCCGCAGACGCACTCTGGCCTGCGCCGCTCTGGCCAGCGCCGCTGTAGTCGAGCAGCCAGCGCAGGTATTCGGCCCTGAAGGAAGCCTCATGCAGGGCAGGACGCGCCGCAGCCGCAGAGAGGGGGCGGGCATCTGTAGAGAGGGAGTGGGCATCCGTGGAGAGGGCGCGGGCATCGTCCGCCAGCAGCTCGGCCACACGGTCGCGCAGGGCGAACAGGCCGGAATCGCCGCTCACGGGAATGGCCCCGCCGCGCACCAGCTTGAAGCCGTTTTCGTCAGCCGGATTATGGCTGCCGGTGATCATGATGCCCGCATCAAAGGGCCCGCTTGCAGACTGATTGGCGGCGTGGTTGGCGGCGTGATCGCCTGCGTGATTGGCGGCGGCATAGTATATTTCTTCCGTGCCGCAGAGGCCGATGTCCGTAACACTGGCTCCGGCCTGACGCAGCCCGCTGGCCAGGGCATCGCGCAGCAGAGGCCCGGAAAGGCGGGCGTCCCGACCCAGCACAACGTGGCGAGCGCCAAGCACGTCCACCACGGCCCGGCCCAGGGCATGCGCCAGGGAGGCATTGAGAACATCGGGCACACGGCCACGAATGTCGTAGGCTTTGAAGCAGGAAAGGGTGTTACTCATGCGGTCCCCGGCGTTGTCGCGCCTGCGCGCGGCTGTCATGAAACAAATCTCGTGCGCCACCGTTGTAGCCAACTTGAATGGATTTTGCCAAGCCTGTTTTTGCGTGCTGCGGCGCGGAAAAAAGAAAAAACGCGGTGCCACATGGTAATGGCAGTGTTGCGCACCGCAGTGCCCGTGTTGCTCCAGGTAATTGTTCGTCAAACAAGGCGAGACGGCAGCAGTGCAACTGTGAGAATGTACGTTTTTAAAGCTCTAAGGAAGCTGCCCCCTTTGTGGCGCGGCAGCCCGCGCAGGCAGTAGAGCACTTGTACCGCCAAAGTGCGCTAAAGAAAGCACCTGACCCGGTATTGTGACTTATTCTTGTCTCCCAGCGCTTGGCTTTGCGCCAATAGCTCATATGCCAGCTTTCGCAAACTGACAGGCCAGGACATCAGTGTGCCATAGGCATCCTTGTGGTCTTGCAGGGGAATATAATCAACGATTGATTCAAGCCATAACCGTGGCATGCTGCGTGCGCCATGTAGCGCGCCGAGAAGAGCCCCGCAAATGGCGCTCTGTGCGGAAAAATTTTTGTGTGTGGTACCGAATAATGAAGCTGTTTCCATCAATGCACATGAAAAGCTGTCGTTAAAAGCAGGGTATCCAAGCTGCAAAAGGTGCCAAAAGGCATTATGCATAACATTAAATAAATGATCCTGCCAGCTTTTACCGCTTGAATCAGGTCTGACACATGTTGCTTTTCCCAGGCAGAACATGAGGTCGTGATTTATGTTATTTGCTGAACCCCAATCAAGAATCCTGTTATACAGCTCGTCAATAGTGCCCATGTGTGAAACCGCGCCAGCTATGGACACAGCCAGTACAGCGCTGGCGTCAGCATACAGGGGGTGCGGGTGTGTCAGCATGGCGTCTTGCCGTGCGGCATCGGCAACTGCCTCCATAGGGCGTTGCGCCCCCCAAATTCCCAAAGGAATGCTGCGCAGCAACCCGCTGAAAAGGGTTGGTGCCGTGCCAGATTCTTCCTCCCAATTTTTGGTTGAAAGAACTGCGCCATCCATTTTATATGCGCCAATCTGCACAACTGCGGAATATGCCCTGCAGGCGTCATCTGATTTGTAATCAGCGTTCAGAATAAGCACGCGGGCCAACTGAAGCAGCATCATGCCGTCATCATTTGGCCTCCCGATCAGCGAGCACTCCAGCCCGTGGCCTGGTAGGGGCGAAATTTGTGGGCCGATGGGCAGTTGTAGCGCTCCGCCAGCAATAAAACCGTAAAAGCAGCCCAGGGCTCTGTCCATCCGACGGTAAGGCAACAACGCATGGTGTGCAGTCATCATTTTCCTCTTGATTTGTATGATGAGCACTATAGATTTACTTTATTGCAAGTTTTGCAATAAATATCGCATAAATTACTCTTTCATACGTACAACCATCAGGTCAGTATCATGCCGCAAAAAATGCACGAGCGTACCTCATCGGAAAAAATGCTGATTCTGTATTCACTGCTGTTATCGTCGTCCCGCCAATGGTCATTGACGGAAATAGCCGAACATTTGCAGTGCGCAAAATCAACGGCCCTTCGACTGCTGGCCAAGATTGAAAGCTTTGAGGGGCTGCGCCTTGTCAGCCGCACACGTGGTACCGCTGCTGGCAGGCCGGAAAAATGCTATGAGCTTGAAAAGACTTTGAGCGATGGGGAGAAATCCCACACCGTCGTGAGCGCCGAAGAGATGCGCCTTTTGCACCTGTGCCGCGACATCGCCTTGCCCTTGCTGCCGCCAGCCCTGCAAAAAACGCTGGCCGCCGTTCTGCGGCGGACATCGGTGCTAGTGCCGACCAAGGACGTTTGGAAGGAGCCGCAATGGCCTCAGTTACGAATGGCCATGCTGGGAACCATTGATTACGGGCGATTTCAGGATATTTTGCAAGGTCTTCTGCTGGCAATGACAAAAAAGCAGGTCTGCCAGATAGGGTATAAAGCTCAGGACAAGCCATCCCGATCGTACGAGATGGCAGTTACGGGCCTTTGCGGCAGTCGCCAGGCCTTGTACGCGAAGGGCTGGCTTGTGCGGGATAAAGGCGCTGTTGAGCCTTTGCACCCCCTGTTTCTGGCTGTGCATCGTATGGAAAACGTCGTCCCGACCCGTCGCACGCACCAGCTGCCAGCGATAAACGAGGATGGTCAATATTTTGGTCTCATTGAAGAAAAGCCATTTTCCGTAAAGATATTTTTCGAGAGCGAGCTGGAAACGTATATCCGTGAGCGCCGTTTCAGCAGTGAACAAAGGATTGAAAAAGTAGAGGGCGGCATTGAGCTCACCTTCACGGCGCACAGTGATATGGAGGTGGCGGCCTGGCTGTTGGGTTTCGGCAGCAAGGCCAGAGCCATAGAGCCCGCATGGCTTGTGCGGCACATGCGGGCTGAGCTGGCGGTCATGAATGGGCTTTATTCTGATTGAGAATTGTTCTGACCGTCATTGAGATACGTGTTGACGGCCTTGAGGGCCTGTGCCGTTATGTTTGAAAACGCTGATAGGTCCAGAGTGGTTTTTCCCTTGATTGAGGGGCAAAATTCTTTTTTCAGGCAATACTCGGTGTTGTCCGCATCGTTTTGTTCCCAGCAGTCATCCAGATACATCTTGCTCGGTTCTTCATAAATCCACTCGCGGCCAGGAATGTACACGTAAAAGCAGGTGCAAAGCTTGAGATCATTTTCAATGCCGGCAATATAGCAGCTTGCGCGTAACTGAGCGCTCTTTACCGTGGTTGAAGCGAAATCCCAGGAAAGCGCGTGAAACTTGTCTTTCCATACGGCGGCGTGACTGAAAATCTCATTGACGTTTTTAAAACTGAGGTCTTTGACTTTTTTGGGAGAAAAGCAGCCGCCCTGAGCAGGCAACCATGTTTTTTGATAAGCCTCCGCCATAAATTGAAACAAATCCATTTTACACAATGCGGCATTTCGTTTTGCCTGGAAGAAGCTTACTACTTCTTCTAAATTAAATGGCGGTGGGGGACTGGTGCTTAAATCAAATTCGGTAATAAGAGTACGGTTGTTGTCTAAAAAAAAGAAACGGACGCTTTCAGGTATTGTAATGGTGTTTGTAGTCGGACACATTAAACGCCTCCATAGATTTTGTTAAAAATGCTGTGACGTACTGATGCGCCCGTACTATTGGGGATGGACGTTACATGATCTTTTTTCAGGTGTTCTTCCCACAATTTCAAAAAATCTTGCCAATACGCAATTCGCCACGGGTTTTCCTTACGTGTAAAATTTTTTTTGCCAGTAACATATTTTTCACTGGATGCGTGCTGTATGACAAAAAAGCAGGCAATATTGTTTCCTGTATCTATACATTTTCTGCGTTCCAGACGGGATTTCGCTTGTGTTTCATAGTCGGTAAAAGGGTTGTCAGCGCTTGCGTCAAACTTTACTTCCAGCACAACAGCCCTTGCGGTCTCCGCGCATCCCCACTCAAAAAGGATGTCGATCCTTTTATTGTTTTGTGACAAATCCTCTGCACGGATTGTAATATCCTTGCCTGAAGGCAAAAACTTTTCCGCTTCGCCCTTTGGTAAGCCACTGGCTTGATACAGGGCGCGTAAAAAAGCGCGCGCACTTAGGATGTCATCCTGCAATGTCGCAACAATCAACTTGGTGATGTTTGCTTCGGTTAATGGCCTGTGCCAAAAAACAGGCTGGTGACGCAACGCGTGGCCGGGCCAATCGGGGCCGAAAAGCTTTGAAATGGCTTTTGGCGGCATGAAGGCATGTGAAAAGAGGTCCGCGCAGCGTTGCTGGCATAGAAGTGCTACGGCTTCACGGGTGCTTTCAAGCAACGCTGTGGAAAATGGGCCCTCGATAAACGCCACCATCGCATCATGAGAAAATTTTCCTGGAGCTGACTGCCACGTCTTTGGCGCGATGCGCCGCATTTGCGCATGCAGCACAGCAGCAGGTTTTTCGATACATTTTGCCATTACAGCCCCCAAGGCCAACGTAAAAAAAAAGCGCGTTTTCCCGGCGCGACAGGATGCTCCGCCTCCTGCCGTCAAGCAGGCTTGGCTCAAATCCGGCAGACGCCACGAGTAAGCAGCGCTCAGCGTGGATGCACCTGAACCCGCACCACCGTCTGTGATTTGGTATCGTAAAGACAGGAATATTCCATGGGAATCATAACGCCAAAGGCATTTTTGAACAACAATGCCTTGGCATTGTTACTGCCTGACAACAGGACAAGGTTTTCATCACCCTTCACGGTGTCAACATATGGAAAACGCGGAACAAATTCCACCGCAAAGGTTTGCCATTCAAAGCCGTACCGTGCGTTGTTTTCAATGGCGCTGGAACATTGGGGCACGGCATCCCGCCGCAGGGATTCCGCCCAGTCATGAGGGGTCGGTTCTTTAAAGTAATTCCAGCCCAGCACAAGAATAAACAGGACCAATAGCGCCCAGCGATTATGTTTTTTCTCAAGCCGTGCCTTCTCGGCCTGAACCTGCTGGCTTTCACGAGCCTGTGCCCGAAGGGCAGCATCAACAGGTTGCCCGCAATGTGGGCAACTGGGTGCCGCGATTGCAATTTTTTTATGGCATGCGGGACAAGACATAAGTTCCTGCGGCATTTTTTCCTCCCGGTCCACTGCGTGGAATCATGATGTATTTGGGGCGCCAGCGCACGTTACCGTTGAAAGCGGATAGATGGCCCAGGCCCGCTCAAGAGTGCAGCACGTCACAATTGGCGCGGGTTCTGCCGAAAAATGTACTTTTCGGCAGGACGCCAGCTTGAAATGTGCAGCATTTCAACGTTGATCTGATATATAGATGAGCTTTGTTCCAGAAGGTGAAATCAATGTCCGATTTTTTTTGTCCCCGCTGTGTAGCGAGGCCCGCGCTGCCGGTGTTTCCGGCACGGATCAGGGAAGTTGACCTGGCAGATATATTTTCTTAGGCTACGTTATGCAATTACATGCTGAAAGAAGCCACAAGGCATTCTGCCCTGGCAGAGGGCCTGCCTCTGCCACACGTTCACCCCTTGTCCGAAAAAAACCGGGATGGGGTGATTCGTGAGTCTGTGCTTTTTCCCGGCAGGTTGTCGGGAACTCTTTGAAGTAAGAGCTTCTCTCTGCACAAGGCCGCGCTCTGACGGCCCGACAGCGTTGCCCCTGGTTACGGCAGCATACAGTCCACGTCCTTACTCTCTGTCTTTCTTCGCACAGAGTCTTTTTTTCGCTCTCCTGTCTGTTCTGGGATCATCCAGGCAAAAATGTTGCCTGTACCGTATGGCACCCCGGCGCTCTTCGCTTCCGGGGTCTTTGCATTGTGGCGTACACCGCAATGCCATGGAGCAGTATGTCCGCCATTAGCATTGAAAATGTGGCATTTGCCTATGATTCAGAACCTGTTTTGCAGGATCTTTCCGTGAATATTGCCTCCGGGGACTTCGTCTGCGTTCTGGGGGAATCCGGGTGCGGCAAGAGCACGCTTTTGCGCATTCTGGCAGGTCTGGCGCGCCCCACGCAAGGCCGGATTCTTATTGGCGACAGGGAAATCACCGGCGCGGGCATGGACAGGGGCGTTGTTTTTCAGGATTACAGCCTGTTTCCCTGGCTGACCAATGGCAAAAATATCGTGCTGGCCCTGAAGGCGCGGTTTCCTGAAAAAACCGAAAGCGAGCTGAAAAATATCGTGTATGAGGGGCTCGTGAATGTGGGGCTTGAGGCCAGCGTTTTCGACAAATACCCCTTTGAGCTTTCCGGCGGCATGCGGCAGCGGTGCGCCATTTGCCGCGCCTTTGCCCTGGATCCGCCCGTACTCCTGATGGATGAACCCTTCGGCGCGCTTGACGCCATCACCAGGGTCAAGTTGCAGCGCCTGATTCTCTCGCTGTGGCAGAAGGACGAGAGCAACAGAAAGACCATCATTTTCGTCACGCACGACGTTGACGAGGCCCTGCTGCTCGCCAACAAAATTCTGCTCTTCGGCTCAAGCCCCAGCGGCATCATCTATACGCACAGCTTTGCAAAAGACAGCAAACCGCCCCTGGACAACATGTTTGAGGATCACTCCATCCTCGCCCTGCGCAACGAACTGATACGCAATCTGAACAAGGATATCATGAAGCGGGTATGACCCGTCATTGTTCGTTTTCCTTCACTGAGGGAATGCTTTTTTGTCTTATAATTGACTGAAACGGCTGACATTTTACATTTACTTAATTACCGTGGAGACTCCAGTATGAAAAATGTGTTACGTGCCAGTGTTTTTTGCCTGTTGCTGTCCTTATGTGCCTTTGCGGCTTTTGCGGCGGACGCCCCGCAGACCTTCAAGGTGGCGTACAATCCGCAGACCGGCAATATCCTTGGTTTTATAGCCCTGGATAAAGGCTATGACGCTGAAGAAAACATCAAGATCGAGCTGGTTCCTTTCTCCAATTCAACGGACGCGCTGAACGCCCTGCAATCGGGCAAAGTGGACGTTGCCGTTTCTTTCGGCACCACGGCCCCGCTGACCTTTGTGACCAAGGGCGCGGATTTCACCATTTACGGCGGCTATGTTTCCGGCGGCATGCCAGTTTATTCCAGGCCCGACTTTGAATACAAGGGCATGCAGTCCTTTGTGGGACACAGCGTGGCCGTTCCCCGCATGTACACGCCGGAAATCGTCTGGCGTGGAGCCATGGCCAAGGCGGGTCTGGACCCCAACTCGCAGTGCACGGTTCTGGAATTCAAAAAACCCACGGAAGTGCTTGAAGCCGTCAAATCGGGTAAAGTCGATGTGGGCATCGGCACCAACTCCACCTATCTGCAGGCCGTTGCCGCCGGGCTCAAGATCGTGACCTGGACCAATGACCTTGACCCCATGCACGTCTGCTGCCGCCCTGTGAGCAAAACCTCCCTGCTGACAGACAACCCGGCCCTCGTGGTTTCCTTTCTCCGCGCCTGGATCAAGGCCGAGCACTTTTTGATCACCAATCCCGAAGACTGCGTGCCCATCAACGCCAACTACCTGAAGCTCGACGAAGTGCAGGCGCGGCAGATGCTGCTTGAAACCAACCAGGTGTTTGAATCAGATCCGAAAACCAACGGCGTGCGCTACATGTGGAAGCTGCTGGGTGACCTCAACTATGCGCAAACAGGCGGCATTGATATTGAAAAGCATCTGAATTCCGCCCTGTACGAGAAGGCCCTGAACTCCCTCGCGGCGGAAAACCCCAATGACAAAGTTTACGCCATGTTCAAGGAACGCTACGTCAAGTACAACAAATAGGTATGCATGATGAGCGCCATTATTGACAATCAGGACCTGCATTCGCGGGCTGGCGGCAATAAAGCCGCCGCCCCGCGAGGGCAGGGGTTTTTCGCCCGCTGGAGCGCCGCCGCCGGGACGGCGCTCCTGGTGGGGATAATCCTGCTGGTGTACGAACTCTGCACCGACGTTTTCGGCCTTCTGGACGCCATGCTGTTTCCCGGGCTCGGCAAGATCGGCGCGGCGCTGGTGCGTTCTTTGCCGCAGCTTTTTGAATCCTGCGTAAGTTCCATGAGCCTGCTTGTTCCCGGCTATATCATCGGAGCCTTGAGCGGCATTGTTCTTGGAGTCTTTGTGGCCATGCACCCCTGGTTGCAGCGGGCGGTACGGCCCCTCATTTTCGCCCTCAGCCCCGTACCCCCGTCCATGCTGACGCCCTATCTCATCGCCGTGCTGCCCACGTTTTATGCCTCATCCGTGGCCATCATCTTTCTTGGCGTGTTCTGGCCGTATCTTGTGGGCACCATCACCGGCATAAACCTCATTGACAAGAAATACCTGGACAATGCGGAGATTCTGCAACTGAAGGGCGCGCGAAAGCTGTTTTTCGTCATCCTTCCGGCAGCCGCGCCCCATATCTTGTCCGGCGCGGGCACGGCATTGACCTTTTCCTTCATTCTTCTGACCGTGGCCGAGATGTTCGCCACAGATTCCGGCCTGGGGCATTTCATCCAGTACTACGCCGACTTCTCCGATTACGCGCGCGTGCTGGCTGGCCTCTTTTTCACCGCCGTTGTCTTTGTGTGCATCATGCTGGTGTATGAATACATTAAACGTAAAACGCTTTTCTGGATGCTGTATGGCGCAGCCAACGGCAGATAGCCAGCGGGAGTTTTGGCGCGGCCGCCCTGTGGCCGCGCCCCGCAGGCATCCTGAAAAAACTTCAGGCCGAGACGGCCCGCCGCGCTAGAGCAGTTTACGAATGAAATGAGTTAAATGCTCTGCAAGGATTTTTCTGAAAAATCCTTGCCACGAAATGCGAGCAGGCGGGCTTTTGCCTGCCGTACGCGAGCATTTCAAGTGTTAAATGCTCTAGGGACTGTTTCTAAATAATTCTTTTGTCCAATTGGCTGCGCAAAAGGCTATTTTTTACTCTCGTCATGTACCGCAAAAGTACACTCCTTTCGTAAAAAACCCTTTTTCCTCGCCCTTGGCGCAAAATCATTAATTTAGAAACAGCCCCTGGCGAACCGATGGGCCGCCCCCGTGTCGCAAGGAAGAATCCATGAAAAAAATCCGTATGAGTTGCGCTTCCGGCGGATGCACCTATGAGCGCATGGAGCCGGCCATTGAAGTGCTGGAAAAGGGCGACCTCGATTACATCGTCTTCGAGTGCCTGGCGGAAAGAACCATCGCCAATGCGCAGATGGAAAAGCTGAAAGACCCCTCCAGGGGCTACAATCCCATGCTTGAGGAGCGGATGCGGGCCATTCTGCCCCTGGCTGCCGCAAAAGGCGTAAAGATCATTTCCAACATGGGCGGAGCCAACACGCCGGGCGCTGTGGCGAAAATTCTGGAAATAGCGGCGGAGAAGGGCGTGCGTGGGCTGAAAGTGGCCATGGTGCGCGGCGACGATATCACCGCCATGACGCCGCGCTATTATGACGTGCCGCTGTGGGATTCCGGCCAGCCTTTGCGCACGCTTGCCGACAGCATCGTTTCGGCCAACATCTACCTTTCCGGCGATCCCATCAAACAGGCCCTGGATTTGGGGGCGGATATAGTCATTACCGGGCGCGTGGCCGACGCCTCGCTGTTCGTGGGCCCGCTCAGGCACGAATTCGGGTGGGACGTGCACTCCCCCGACCATCTCGGCCAGGCCATTTTGCTGGGGCACCTCATGGAATGCGCCAACCAGCTCACCGGGGGATATTACGCCGATCCCGGCTACAAGGATGTGCCGGATATGCACCGCCTCGGCTTTCCCATCGCCGAGATCGACGAAAGCGGCGTGTTTTCCATCACCAAGGTCGAAGGCTCCGGCGGCCGCGTCTGTGTGGATATCTGCAAGGAACAGCTGTTATATGAAATCGGCGATCCTGCGGCCTATATCACGCCCGACGGCATAGCGGACTTTTCGCAGGTGACCTTCGAGCAGGCGGAAGAAGACAGGGTCGTGGCCCGTCATGGCCGCGCCCTGCCAGCGCCTGACACCTACAAGGTGAATATCGGCTACAAGGACTGCTACACCGGCGAGGGCAGCATAAGCTACGGCGGAAAAAACGCCCTGGCCAGAGCGCAGCTTGCGGCGGAAATTGTGAAAAAGCGCCTGGAGCTTATGGGCGTGACCCTGGACGAGTTCCGGGTGGACTACATCGGTTGTAACTCTTTGTACCGTGACGCCATTTCCTCCTGCATTGCGCCGCAGGCTCCGGCCGAGGTGCGCATGCGCGTGGCGGGGCGCTCGTCCACGCCGGAGCCAGTGGCCCGCATGACGCGCGAGGTGGATTGCCTCTATATCAACGGCCCTGCGGGCGGCGGCGGCATACGTTCCGAGTTCGGGCCTGTCATCTCCGTTGAAAATATCCTTATCCCCCGGGCGGATATTACCCCGACCGTGGAAATCTTCGAGATCTGAAATGAAACTGAGAGAAATCGCGCACGCCAGGGCAGGAGACAAGGGCAACACCTGCAATATCTGCGTCGTACCCTATGACGAGGCGCAGTACCCGCTGCTGAAGGAAAAACTGACTGTCGACAGGGTGCGGGCCTTTTTCAGCGACATCTGCCTGGGCGAGGTCATCCGCTACGAGGCCGATGCCGTGAGCAGCCTGAATTTTGTGCTGAAAAACGCGCTCGGCGGCGGCGTGACCCGCAGCCTTGCCGTGGACAAACACGGCAAAACCCTGGGCATGGCCTTGCTGGAAATGGACATCTGATGCCGCGAACCGTGGGGACGGCCCAGTTTGTTGGGTATTTTGCTTTGAAATACTTTGTGGGGGAGGGACCCTTTTGCAAAAGGGTCTCCTCCCCCACGCCCCCACCCCCTAAAACCTTTATTGGCGTTTCAGGGGGTTACAAGGGTGTCCTGAGCTGGAGCGGGGTTTTCTAAGGCAAAGCCTTTCAGGCCTTGCACTCTCTCAAGAATAAGCTGCTCTGGTACAGAGCGTTTGGCCCAGGTATTTGGGCCATGCGTCTGGCCAGGTATTTGGCCCAGGTATTTGGGCCATGCATTTGGTTCATGCATTTGGGCCAAGCGCCTCGCCCATATGTTGGGCCAACCAAGTGTATTCAGTATTCCGGGTCGCGCGAGCGGTGCTCGCCGTGAGGCACAGACGCGGTGTGCCCGCATTGCTGTGTGCCAGGGCGAGCATGCCGAAAACGTTGAGAATGAGTGTTCCCATCGTTGTTCTGCGCCGTTTGCGAGACGCGGGCGGCCCTATGCTATGCTCGCCGGGAGGCGAGTCATTCCTTCGCGGGGATGACGTGGATTGCCTTGACCAGCAATACCACCTGATCCCCTTCTTTCAGCTTCAACTCCTCAAGGGACTCGGTGCTCAGGATGGACGTCATTGTCCCCGGTTCGGCAAGCTTGCATGAGATTTGCGACATGATATCGCCTTTCTTGACCTTGGTTACCGTGGCTTTCATTGAGTTACGTACGCCGTATTTCATCTTTGACCTCCTGAATTGGGGTTGTGACTCTTTTATACCACCTCGCCAGGGAGACATCAATGAAAACAGACGCAATACGCGCATGAAGTCTGTCGGGACATTTTACTTTTTTAGAGCAATGTAACTTTTAAATTGCTCTGACGGCTGCGTGAGCAGACGTTCGCTACGGAGGCGTAAGCGCAGTTTACCTGCGCGGTTAAACGCCGAAGTGAGCGTGTCTTAAACTTTGAGAATGTATATTCTCAAAGTTAATCTACTCTAAAAACTGTAAATATCCTGACTCTGCATAAGAGCGTCATGCGTTGTGGAATGGCCTTGACGTACCACAAACACGGTAGCAACGTCTTTGCCTCTGCGGCAGGCAAGGCTCTGACTACATACACGCGGCACGCCGTTTTTGGTGGAGTAGGGAAAAAGATACAAACGCGGCTTCGGGCTGGACAGGCTCCGGCACGCTCCGGCACGCTCCGGCACGCTCCGGCACGCCACGGGCGGGCATGCCAAAGGACGCGGCCTGAATATTGAGGCAGTGGAAAGCTGTTACAAACCGCAGTGCATCGTTCCGGTTTGCCGTTGTCGTTATTCCGGCTTGGTGTTGTCCTTATCCTTGTTGCGGGAGGCGGGGTCGTCGGCCTCCTGCTCACTGATGGACTGCTTGAAGTTTTTTATGGCCTTGCCAAGCCCGCTGCCGATTTCAGGCAGTTTTTTGGCGCCAAACAATAGAATCACAACTACCAGCACAACAAGCAGATGTTGTATGCTCAGTGCTCCCATACCATCCATCCTTGCGTAGGGGTTTGTCCTTACGGGTTACAGGCTTTACTGATTGACGCCTACAGCATAGACGTCCGGCCGCGCAAAGGCAAATCAGGCGCGCGTATCGTGAATCCTCTCTGGCGGCGGCTTGCGGCGAGTTTTCGGCACGGCGTGCGCCTGCATGCCGCGACATGCGGTTGCCGTCATCCCCCGTTCCTTCCGCCGGATGCCGTGGCGCAAGGGCTGAAGCCGCGCTCTGGCGCTGTTTGACCTTGCCCTGAGCGCATACTACTCTTCTCCGGGATGCCATGGGCGCGGTCATGACGGGCGCGGCCAATGCCGAAAGCAGAAAACTCGGGAGGGCACATGTCCGGCCATATTGAAGCCTCAATTATCATTCCGGTCTATAATCAGTGGGCTTTTACACGTGCCTGCCTTGAGGCCCTGGCTGCCACGACGGCAGACAAGGCCTGCGAAGTGATCGTTGTGGACAATGCTTCATCGGACGCCACGCCGGAGCAATGCCCCCTTCTGGGGGCGCAGCTTTTTGGAGCCAGGTTCAGATACCAGCGCAATGAAACCAATCTTAACTTCGGCCCAGCGTCCAACCTGGGCGCCAGACTGGCGCAGGGCGTCTTTCTTGTTTTCCTCAACAATGACACGGTGCCCCTTCCCGGCTGGTATCAGCCGCTCATAGACGATTTTTCGGCCTACCCGGATATTGCCGCCACAGGGCCGGTGCTGCTCTATCCTGAAAGCGCACCTTTTGGTCATACTGTACAGCACCTTGGCGTTTGCGTTTCGCCCTCTCTCGGGGTCGGGCACCTCTATGAAGGCATAGCCGCTGACTGCGAACTGACAAAAAAGCGCCGTTTCTTTCAGGTGATAACGGGAGCCTGCCTGGTGATGCCGCGCTCCGTCTTTATGGACATTGGCATGTTTGACGAAGGCTATATCAACGGCGTGGAAGATGTGGACATCTGCGCCCGGCTCTATAGTCAGGGCTACAGACTGACCGTAAACCCCAATTCGCGGGTGATCCACCATACCAGCCAGACCCCGGGACGGCATCGGCATGAACAAGCGAACTTCGCCCGCCATGCGCGGCTCTCTCAGTCATTGCTTACGCCTGACTGGCATCTGCATCTGAAGAATGACGGCATGTTCTTGAAGGTAGGGCCGTGGCAGACCCTGCAAGGCGCATTGCCCATACAGCAATGCCAGCAACTGGACAAAATCGCCGCCATATCCTCCCGTGATGAGATTCGGAATCTTCTTGTGCGTTATCCCCTGTGGGAGGGGGGCTGGCAGGCCATGGTCCGCGCTGGCCGCGACGCCGACGGGCCAGACCGTATCGTCGAGCGGCTTGCCATGCTCAAGCTTTTTCCCTCACCGGAAAGAGCGCTGGAACTGTACCCTGACGCATGCCTGGCGCACAATAAGGAAGTCGCCTCTTACGCATTCGGCAATCTGGTGGGTTTCTGCAAGTCTTTTGAAGAATATGTGGCGGCTGCGGAATCCATGCGCCAGTGGTGCGCGGACATCGGAATGGATGAACTGGCGGAGCAGTACACGGCGTGGCAGGCGGGAGCGGACGGGTTTTACGCTGCCAGCTATGTGCCGTTCATAAATGCGTTCTGGAACATGAGCAGGCTGCTTCCTCTCTCCCCTGGGGAGGGATGGTCATACACGCTTTGGCGGCATGGCTCCGGGCGGCCTTCGCAAGCCCCTGAAACCGCAGATCCGCTTTGCGCCTCGCCGGAAAAAGGCCCTGCTTTTTCCATACTCATGCCGGTGTACAACCCCAGAAAAGAGCACCTTGTCGCCGCGATCGAGTCTGTGCTCAGCCAGCAGTATCCGCACTGGGAACTGTGCATCGCTGACGATGCCTCCACAGACCCTGTGGTCAGGGATGTTCTGGAGGGCTATGCCGGCAGGGACTCCAGAATTCGCGTCATCTACAGGCCAGAAAACGGCCATATCGCTGCCGCCACCAATACGGCGCTTGCCGCTGCGCGCTATCCCTATGCGGCTCTGATGGATCAGGACGATCTGCTCGCGCCCGAAGCCCTGCGTATCGTGGCTGAAGCCATAGCGGCCCACCCCGAGGGCCTGCTCTTTTATTCAGATGAGGATAAAGTCAGTGATGACGGCGCTGCCTTTTATCCACACTTCAAAAACGGCAAATGGGATTGGGATCTGTTGCACGCGCAGAACTTCGTCAACCACCTTGGCGTATACCGCACAGACCGCATGCGCGATATCGGCGGTTTCAGGGAAGGTTTTCGCGGCGCGCAGGATTTTGACTTGCTGCTGCGGTATACGGCGGGAGAGGACAGCGCACGTTTTGTTCACATCCCCCAGGTTCTTTACCACTGGCGAGCGCATGCGGGCAGTACGGCAACTGACATCAGGGTAAAAAGCGAGGTCGAGGGCAGCGCGATACGGGCTGTTCAGGAACGTATTGAGAGTCTTGTTCCCGGGGCTGAAGTGTCTGTGGTGCCCAACCTGCAGTTTTTACGGGTGAAATTACCCTTGCCGGAAAGGCGGCCCCTGATCAGTCTGATACTTGACATGGGGGAATCCCTGCCGCTTCTGGAGGCCCAGGTTTCCGCCCTGTCAGCGCGCACGGACTATGGAAAATATGAAGTTCTGGCACTGTACAGCGAGGCGGTGCCCAGGGCGTCCCTTGCCAGGGTTCAGCGCCTCATATCCAAAAGTATCCGTCTGTTGCCGCATCCTGCCGGGTTTTCACAGGCGCAAAGGCTGCAGATGGGGGCGCAGCATGCGCAGGGGCAGATTTTAGGATTCCTTTCCGACGGCGTGGTTCCCCTGACAAAAGGCTGGCTTGAGGAACTGGTTTCATGCCTTTGCCGTGATGGGGTAGGGGCCGTGGGCGGCAAGCTGCTGCAAGGAAGGGGCATGTTGCACGGCGGCTATCTTGTGGACGCCAGCGGCCGCCTCACCGCCATTTTTCGTGGCCTGGCCTCTGACGAGCCCAGCTGGTTTGGCTGGAACTTGCTGGCCAGAACAGTAGACGCCCTGGACGGTTTGTGTCTGTTCACCACTGCGGCAACGCTGGCCCAGATGGGTGGTTTTGACGCCGCCATGCCGCATGCCTCTGTATGGGATTACTGTCTGCGTCTGGGTGACAAGGGGCTTCGTTCGGTATGGTGGCCTTTTGCGGAGTTTTTTCTGCCCCAGGCCGTTGAAAGGACGGGGCAACAGTCGCTTTCACCCTATAACGACGCCACGGCCGACCCCGCATTCATGGCCCGCTGGACTGACCGGCTTGTTCCTTTCAACAAAAACCTGCTGGCCCGGGGCCCGGGCTGGGTGCTGTTTACAGGCGGGGCGGACGACCAGACCGGAACAACGTAAGTTGCCAGGCGGCGTTTGACGCCGTATATGCGGGCGATGTGGAGCAGTGATGCTTCAGTGATGTTTACGTGATGCTTCAGCAAATGAGGAAGCCAAGGGCATGTTATACAGTATCAAGATGCGCGCGGAAAGCGGGTCACGCCATATTTCGGGCGCGGAGCGCATTGTGGAGCGTCATGAGATATCTCAGGCCATGGACGCCCTGACCCGCCGCGGCATGGAGCATCCCAATGGCCCGGCGGAAACCGTGACAGTGACCGTGAGGCCCGTCACACGGCCGCTTGTGACCATACAGGCCCTGCCTGTGAGCGAACCCAAGGTGCGCAGCCTTGAAGAGGCCCGGCAGGTGCTGGATACGGAACTTTGCGCCATGGGGCTGCAATCCGGCCCGGTGCTGTCCCTGCTGTACGGATTGCGGGAACCCATGCGCGGTGCCGTGCTGCTGGACGCGGACAGTCTGCAGAGGCTGGAGCCGGATCAGCGGCGCGGGGTGCGGGCCACATGTATGGACTATACGGGCAACACAGGCGAGGGCAAAAACCATTTCAAGGAAGCGCTCTGCCTTTCCAGCAAGGTGGCCCACTGCCCGCAGATTATCGGCGAGTTGTGCATTTCCGACGACCCGGATTATACCACAGGCTACTTTGCTTCCCGTGACCGGGGCTATGTGCGCATTCACCACATCAAGAAATGCGGCATGCAGCTGGGGGGGCGCATTTTTCTGTTCAGGGGAAGCCCCGACAGCGTGCAGCAATGCATGGATTATCTTGAGAACCAGCCCGTCATGGTGTCTCTGGAGTAGGCATGGACAACTTCGCCTCGCGTATTGGCGCCATCAAGGCCGCCCACCTGTACCGCGTGTTGCGCACCCTTTCAACGCCGCAGGGCAGGGAAGTGGTCATTGACGGTCAGCGCGTGCTGCTTTTTTCGTCCAACAGCTATCTTGGGCTTAACACCAACGACCAGATCTGCCGTGAGGGCATTCGCGCCATTGAGGAATTCGGCGTGGGCTCCGGCGGTTCGCGTCTTGTGACCGGCAACATGACGCCGCATATGCGTCTTGAGGCAGCGGTGGCCCGATTCAAGGGCAGCGAGGCCGCCCTGGCTTTCACCAGCGGCTACACGGCCAATGTGGGCGTCATCAGCGCCTTGTGCCACAAGGATACCGTGATTTTCAGCGATGCGCTGAATCATGCCAGCATCATTGACGGTTGCCGTCTGGCGCGAGGGCTCACTGCGGTGTACGCGCACAACGACATGGACGACCTGCTGAAAAAAGTGCGCCATTTTCGGCCCCGGCAGGGCTTTATTGTCACCGACAGCGTGTTCAGCATGGACGGCGACATCGCGCACCTGCCCGACCTGGCAGCCATAGCCAGAGAGCACGGCCTGACGCTCATGGTTGACGACGCGCATGCCACAGGCGTGCTGGGGGCCACGGGGCGCGGCTCGCTGGAACATTTCGGCCTGAGCCACGAGGACGTGCCCGTTGTCACGGGCACACTCAGCAAGGCGGTGCCCAGCGAGGGCGGCTTTGTCTGCGGCAGCGCATCCCTTTGCGAACTGATCCGCAATACGGCCCGTTCCTTCATTTTCACCACGGCCCCTTCACCGTCCACGGCAGCCACGGCTGCGGCAGGCATTGAGTACATAGCCGCGCATCCCGAACTGGTGCGCCAGCTTCAGGACAATGTGGCCTGGTTTGCGCAAAGCCTTGCCCGGAGAGGCCTGGGCACTCACGGGCAAAGCCCCATTATTCCCGTCATGGTAGGGGATGAGGCAAAGGCCGCCCGCGCCGCCGAGGCATTGCTGGCCCTGGGGGTTTTTGCGCCCTGCATACGGTATCCCACGGTGCCAAGGGGGATGGCGCGGTTGCGGCTGACGGTCATGGCCGCCCATACCCGCGAGGATCTGGACTATGCCGCTGACTGTCTTGAAAGGGCGCTTGCCGCCGCAAGGGCAGACTAGAGCAGTTTACGAATGAAATGAGTTAAATGCTCTGCAAGGATTTTTCTGAAAATCCTTGCCACGAAATGCGAGTAGGCGGGCTTTTGCCTGCCGTACGCGAGCATTTCAAGTGTTAAATGCTCTAGGGAGTGGTATTACGGGCATGCCCAAGGAGTTGGACATGCCCGCTTCAACGTGCAAGATGGTCGATAAACGCCCGCTGTCGCAGCGTCCTTGGCAATTTCAGCGTGAAACTGTCCGGGGGCGCGCCTGCTCCGCCATTCCGGGTAAAAGGGGCCGGTCAGGCTTTGGCAAAGGGGTTTTCATTGCTGACAACCTTGTTTCTGCCGCACCTTTTGGCTACATACAGGTTTTTATCCACCAGTTTCATTGCGTTATCAAAAGCGGAGTTCAAGTTTTTATGGGGATTGTCCAGGTTGACGATCTTCACGCCAAAGCTGGCCGTCACGTTCACCTCATGCCCTTCGTAAACAATGCCGGTCTTGCAGAGGCTCTGCCGCAACTGCTCCGCCACGTGAACCCCTTGCTGTATGCCGGTATGCGGCAGCAGCAGGATAAATTCCTCGCCGCCATACCTACAGCAGAGGTCATCCTTGCGCAGCCACGATTGCAGGAGCCGGGCCGTATGGCGCAGCACTTCATCGCCACAGGCATGCCCCCACGTGTCATTGATTGTTTTAAAGGAATCAAGGTCCATCATGATGATGACGGCCTGCGAGCCTTTTTCCGCATGTGCTTGCAGGGCATCGAGAGCCAGGTTGCCGAAGGCCCGGCGGTTCAGCAGGCCCGTCAGAGCGTCACGGTTGGACATCTCCTTGTACTCGGTTGACTGGGTGGTAAGCTTGGCAACGCTTTTGTCCAGTTCTTCGGCCATGGTGTTGAAGGCAGTGGAAAAGTCGCCAAGAAAATTCACGCGGTGCTGATAGTCGCCCCTGGCAATGCAGCGAGTCTGCCAGGTCAGGTGGCGCAAATCTGCCTGAAGGGATTTCAACGAACCGATGACATAGCCCTTCTCGGCACACTTGTATTCCAGCTCTCCCCGGCTCAGGGCGTTTGCCATGTTGCGTATGCCGAAGAGCAGTGAACCCAGCTGTTTCATACCAGGAATGTCACGAAGAGCGTCCGGTACATCTTCACAATCCACAGTGCTGCGGCTCAGTATCGCCTGCACGTAGGTTATGACTTCTTCCGCCTGTGAATCGCCATCGTGCTCGGAAAAATGAGTGATAATGTCTTGAGGCATAGGCTGTTTCCTCGTTGGTACTACGCAGCAACAATTCTTGCAGTGGTGTAATGGCGGAGGCAGGCTCGGGCTGCTGTTCTTGTTCCGGATTTTTTCATCGGCAACGCCCGTGTGGCGGGGCAGACGCCAGCCATAAAGGCGCTGGAGCAACCTCAGCTTTGCCGTGCAGCAAGCCGCAAATAAAGACCATCCGCCAATAATGCCAGGTGTTTTCTGCACCCCTGCCATTACCTGTAAAAGCGCGCACGCGCGCAACGACCACGCAGCAGGCTGCTTGCGCGGTCGTGTGCCACAGGCCTGGGCAGCGGACCACAAGGCCCGGTGGTGCTCAGTGCCGACTGTCGTCACTGCGCGCTGTAGGCAAAAAACAATCCGCCCAGATTCAGAAAAGAATACCTCGGGGATGTCTTTGCCCTTGCTGCGTCAGGTTTTGACCAGAGTTTTTCTTGGATAAAGCTTCGTAAATAAAAATAAAGTACCGCATTAAGACATGTCAACAAATAATGAGGTAATAATTGAGATGATTTTGTCGTCAGGCAGAACTGGCTCACTTCTTTAAGCTATTTATAAGGGCCATGCTTGTGAAGAGAGCAGTTTACGAATGAAATGAGTTAAATGCTCTGCAAGGATTTTTCTGAAAATCCTTGCCACGAAATGCGAGTAGGCGGGCTTTTGCCTGCCGTACGCGAGCATTTCAAGTGTTAAATGCTCTAG